>JANNUY010000453.1:0-25689 GCA_031414155.1 Acidobacteriota bacterium | reverse complement strand
GGGCGGAAAATTGCTTGTATAGGAAATCGTATCGTGCGGGCGATTGGCCGCTGAAGCCCACGCCGTCCAGAAGAAAAACGCGTTCAACTGTCGCAATTTTGTGAGGTCTGACTGCGCGTTTTTTTGGATGGCGTAATCTTTGCTGCCGTTCGTGAAAATGCCGGAGTAATGTTTGAGGTTTTCTTCAAACGCCTGGGCGCGCAATGGCTCAATCGTCAACCGGTCAGTCGCCGCATCGTAGTTATTTTTTCTGACCGTATCTTGCAACCGTTGGCGCAACGCGGCTTGTTGCTCTGAACTGAGCTGGTCGTAACCGTTGCCGAACTGCGCTTGCGCCCAATGGTTCAGCATAAAAACGGCTTCGCGGTGCAAATAATCCGCCGACCAATCGGGCGCGACGTAACTGCCGTGCCCCCAAATCGAACCGACCTGCATGCCGCCCAATGCCTGCCAAACGTTCTGCCCGTTCTGAATTTCTTCTGCCGGGATCAAAACTTGCCCGTCGGTGCTGACGACTTCGCGCGGAATCGGCGGCTTCTGGCGAAAAATTTCAGTTCCGACCCAGCCCAAAACAGCAAACGAAAAAACAAAAATTCCGGTGAAAATCAGCCACAGTTTTCTCATTTGAATTTCCCCGTTAGAGCATTAACTTTCCATGAACTTCGTGACTAACAAACGCAGTTCCGGTTCGGCGACGACTTCGTGTTCGACAGCGGCGGCTAGCGTCAGCAAGGTTCCGGCTTCGAGTTTTGCTTCATCTTCCAAATCGTGTCCGGCGCGCAAGGTTCCGTGGCCTGCCAAGCACAAAATAGTGATTGGTTCGACGGAGCGGTGCTTGGCCAGCACGGCATTGTCGCGCAACGTAATCTCAAGCAAGCGGCGACGCGCACCGCTGAAAATCTCTTTCGCTTCTTTGGGCTTTTCGCTGGGGGGAATCTCGTTCAACGCAAGATTTTTTATTAACTCAATGTTCTTCATCGTTATCTTTATGGTTCATAACAAGGTTCCTGTGTTCAAGTTGATGCTTTAACTTTGCGTATTGCCATCGCCGCATCCGTTGAATGATATTAAGTGATTTTTGTAAATTTCATATCCATCCAGTGTTGCCACATTGAACCGTCGTCCGTCCGTTCCCATTTGGCGGTCATCGTGCTGCCGTCTTCAGCGACGACGAGCGTTGAGCGGATGGATTCTCCGACAAATGTCCAAACGCCTTTATCGTCGACGCTCGCCTGCATAGTTTGGAAGTTACCTTGATTATCGAACGAACGCATCGGATAAGTCTGACTCGAAGCATCGTAGCCGCCGATGACTTCGATAACTTTTACCTGTTGTTCGCCCATCCGAACATCTGCGTGATGGAGCAGAAAATAATCACCGTGAAACCATTCGTAGATGTCAGTGCCTTTTATTTTTACGGCAGGTTCGTCCTTGCTTGCAATTGTCTCGCCTTCCGATTGCCACTTGCCAACCAAAACATCAAGCCGCTTGAGAGCGGAATTTGGTTTATCGGGTATCTGTCGTTTAGCTTGCGTTGTTTTGCTTTCTGCCATTGTGTTTTCCCTTGTTCCACAGGAAGTCCTACGGTTTGAGGTCAAGCGACGCTTTGCCCGTTTCCACGTCAAACGGCACGGATTGATGTTCGTGCGTAATCATCCATTTGTCTTCAATCTTCCGTAAACAAACGGTTGCACGCACCCACATATTGATTTTTCCTCCATCGTTTAGAGTTCCGCTGATCTGATAAAGGAAATGACAGAAAGCTACGTTGTCGCTAGTGGTAATGTTCAGGTCTCGAATCTCGTAACCGATTGAACTTTGATACGAAGAAAGCCATTTCTCAGCACGTTCTCTGACCGCAGCTACTCCGTTGTGTTGCAGTGGATTGATAACATCGAACGACAGAATATCCCGCGCGTGGTTGGATAAAAGCGCGTTGGTGTCCTTGTCGCTGACTGCTTTTACTCGCTCCTTGATTATCGTGTGAATTTGGTCTTCATCAGTTACTTTGCTAGTTTCAGTCATCGTAATTGCTCGCTCTCGTCCGGCAGCGTTGATTGCCAAAATTGGACGCACCTCGATTACTCCCTTCGCACGGGCGCAGGGCGTTTGCGCGACGAGATTGATGACTTCGTTCACGTCAGCCGCCTCAATAACGCTAAACCCCGCCAGCGGAATCCCAGAGTCGGCGAAAGCACCATCTGTGACTTTCGGTGTGCCATCCCACGCACGCACGGTTATCACCGTCGTTTCAACTGCTGCCATCAAAGCTCCGCGCTTCCGCAGAACCTCATCTTGCGCGAGTAGCTCGTCCTGTTCGCTCTTAGGCAGCACGTTCCAATCCTTTTCATCTCCGTATGCCAGACACAGGTATTTCAATTTCATCTCCTATAATTTCAGGGGCACTTTAGCCAAGCGTTTTGCCATTGCCGCATTCGTTAAGCGATAGCCGCCTTTAATCTTCCTTTTCAAGACTTTGCCATTGCCGCATCACGCGGTCGCCGACGATGACTTTTCAACGTATTTCTTCAAGCCTTCGAGCATTGCTCCCCAGTTCTTCGCCGATTCATCGCGTGATTTTTCGTCAGCGTTATTGTCTTGCGACAGTTCGACTTCGGTTTTATTGCCATTACCGGAAAGATTGATGGTGACGGTGTGATAATTTTCAGGCTTATCCGGTTTGCCCGACAGCGGGCTGAAATGGCTGTATTGGAGCGTCTGTTCAGGCTTGATACTTAGAATCTCGCCTTTGTCCTCGTATTTCTTGCCCTTAAACTCGCCTTTCCAGCTTATCTTGCTACCCTTTTTCCAATCGGTCTCAACGTCGCTGCCGAACATATATTCCTTAATCGCACTCGGCGTAATAAGTGCTTCCCAAACTTTATTTTTTTCCCCCGCAATCGAAGTTGCGGCTTTTGCTGTTAAATTCTTGATCATAATTTTCCCTCCTAGTTTCAAATTGATGCTTTCCAAAGCGTCTTGCCATCGCCGCATCCGTCGAGCGATAGCCGCCTGTTTTCTATTCGGATTTGGAAGCCTTCAAATCACACAAAGGCAGCCAATTTTCGCTGTCGGTTTTTCGCCAATCCCAATGTGTTTTCATCGTCTTGCCGTCGTCGCTGAATTCAAAAGTGGCGCGTTGTAATTTTCCGGTATAAGTCCAAACCTTATCGTTGACAGTTACCTGATAAGTCGGAGCATTGCCTGCATTGTCGAAGAAGCGCGATGAATATTTCCTGCTTTCAGCGTCGTAACCGATGACTTCCATCCCGTTGAACTCCGCGTCGCCGACACGCCCATCCCAACGGTTCACCAGAAAGAAACCGCCCGGCAACCATTCGCAGGTTTGTACAAATTTCATTTTGACGGACGAGACCTGCAAGCTCTCGTTAGACTGTCCCTCGGCATAAGACTTTCCTTCGACATCCCACTTGCCGACAAATACATCCAGACATTTATGTTCGGCGCTAGGTGCGCGCGGCGGCTCTGGAGACGGGCTTTTCGCTTCGATTGCTTTTTGTGACATTTTCTAACTCCTTATTATTTCGGTAGATGCTTTAGCTAAGCGTATTGCTATCGCCGCATCCGTTAAGCAATAGCCGCCGAAGCTTTAATTCAGGAAGACGTGTTTACGCTTGAAGGTGTTTTCGCTTCGAGCGCCAGTGAGAGAACAAGCAATGCAAGCGCCGCGAACTGAAGCGCGAAACGAATGGCATGGCCCAGTTCCCAGTTTGAACGCAAGTCCATCCAATTGAGCGGAATGTTCGGCAGCGTGGCAGCGAGAAAGGCGGCATTGGCCGGAGCAACCAGCCAGAAGAAGACGATCGGAAACGCCAGCAACAATGCGAACAACGCCCCTAAGGAGAACCACAAATCGCGTTTATTTTTGCGCCTGAAGAAGACGAGCAGGCCGGTTGCGGCAATCGCCAATGGCTCAAGCATTCCACCGATATGTGGCGGCCCCCACTGTGCATACAGCGACTTTTGCAGTGTGAGGTAAAACACCGCGTCGTACTGCATCTTGGCGGATTGCTCAAGCACATGGGCGAAAGCGAGGCCCATGAGCAATGCGACCAACAGAATCGTAACGATCAACAGTATTTTCAGCGGTATATAGCATGTGTCCTGAGCGAGGATGTTGCGCGTTGCGCGGCGGCGTAGGCCTCACTTCTCTTCATACTCGCCCTCATTCTTCATGCGTTCCGCAAACCCTTCGGAGGAAGCCGGGTCGAGTTCCCACCGATGCGCGTCTCTTGATTCCAATTTTTCCGCCGTATGCAACGGCTCGCCATCTTTATAGGTCACGCCCATGGCCTGGCCCAGTTCATCCACTACGCTTTGATCGGGCGTGGGGTTTCCGCCGCCGACCGACTCTTCACCCACGTCGGCGTCTTCCCACGCGGCATCAACGTCGCCGCCTGATAACACAGGTGAACTCGCGTGGTGTTCGCGCAACTTTTCGGGCAACGGGCCAAGCGAACCGAGATGAGATGCTTCTTCGAATGCGTCTTTTACTTCCTGGGTCGGCTCGAAGATTTCGCTTTCCGCCCGACCCACATCAACGAATGGGGTTTTCTTTTTCCGCGCCATAATTATTGGTTTCCCTGGTTTGTGCACCAGTGTTTCTGCTGCGTGCCAATTCAATCAGTCATGATTGGATGAGGCGGCGTCTATCTTTTGCCACTCGCCGGTTCCGTGGCAAAGCTGACAGGTTTCCTGCCCCTGTGCCTTGACAGCCGCGGCATTCATCATCGAGCAAGCTCGAATTTCGATTGATGCCACTGCCGCCGCAGTGATTGCAGTGAATCGTGCCGGTTCCGCTACAAGTTGCACACAGATCATTTGCCATACTTTCTTTCCCTTTCACGCCCTTTCACGACGATGATTTACGCGCGTCGCGGTCTCACAGAGGGGCGACGGTCAATTGATTGTCTACGGTTTTGACCCCGCGCACTGCCTTGACTACCTGTCCGGCTTTTACCTTGCTGGCGGCGGAATTGACGGTGCCGGTTAAGACCGCTTTACCGTCGCTGATCGCCACCGAAACGCCACTCAAGTCAGGTTCATCGGTGAGCCTTTTGGCCGCAAGTTCCTGCATCGTGGCGTCGTCAATAATGGCACCGCTCGGTTGCGCAGGCTGTTCAAGTATGACCGGAGGAGCCTGTACGGGAGCGGGTTGTTGAATGATGACAGGGGGCGCAGCCGGTTGTTGAATTACCGTAGGGGGTACTTGCCCGCTGCTGGTTTGGCTGGCGATTTCACGGTTGGCCGCTTCGTTCTCATTCCGGTTATTGACCACATAGACAGTGATGCCGATCGCGATGATGGCGAGCAGGGCAATCAATCCAATGGTTCCAGGCGAGAGAGCGAATTCCTGCGGCCCCACTCGCGATGTTTCGGTCGTTACTTCTCGACGTTCGCCCGGGCTATCCAGGACGACGCGCTTCTGCTCAAATTTTTCATTGGGTTCCATCAATTCACCTCCAGATGTGAAATGCGCAAATTACTGACGCGATACAATTCAGTTTTTCTTACCAGCATTTGAGCGGCTGAATGGCCCATAACATACAGTCAATGCCTTGAGCCATTCAGTACGTCTCGCTTTTAGACGGCGCGTTTTAACTCATCAACAAACTTAAGAGCCTCGCGCCTTACGTGGTCGGCCAGGCGCGGATCAATAATGCTTTTGATACGACCGGCTTCAATACCGCGTGCGGCTTTAGTTTTGAAATCCAGAATGGTTTCCGCCGCGCTCAGCACCGCGTTGGTTTCCGGGTTTTGGACGAGCGAACTAACCACGGTTGAAGGTTCGTCAACCAAGGCTACTGCCGCTCCGACCAGGCCTTTGTGATTGTGTAAATCGGCAAAAACGCGGCTCGTTTTCATGGCCGTCTCAATCAACTCGAACTCATCCGGGTCAAGCAGGTGAGCGACGAAGCGGGCGTGCTCATCCATGATGTTCGTCCAGAACGTCGTCACTTCGGTGCGATCCAGTTCGGACTCGCCCTGCGCCAGAGTTTCAAGGCGGCGCGTCCAGCGTTCCGCCTCATGCCGGGCGTGGTCAAAGAAAAGCGGCCAGACCAGACTGCGCAATTTGCCCGATGTCTGCGCTTCGCCCAGTCGGGCTTTGTATTCGATGAACGGCTTGATTTCTTCCGTCATTTGGCGCGCAAAACTTTTCAATGCGCTGCGCTCAGGCGGCGCGGAATTGGCAACCTGTTGATGCAATTTGGAAAAAGTTTCGGCAAAGCCTAACGCTTCTTCACGTTCCTTTCCGGCAACTTCCGGCGGCATCAACAATGCAAAGAACAGCCCGTGTTCCGCCATGATGTCGGTGGCGAATCGGGCATCCGCCCAGGCATGCGCCGCCGGGTCGTTGCTCTCCGCGACAGGTACGATGACCGGCTTTTCAAAGGGGCGTTCCAGTTCCGTCCCGCCGCTTCTTGTATAGGTGGTAAACCCGCTATGACTTTTCATTGCTGCTTTTTGTGCCATTTCTTTACTCCTTGTTGAGCCTCGCTGGCTCTTGGAATGAGGTCTGCCTTGGCGGACGATCTTGAAGCGGCTATATGCTCAAGGCACGGGTGGACTGCGATGCCAACGCAGTAGGGTTACAACCTGAGAAGTTGGCTATTGCAGTCTGCTATTTTTACTAACTTTGATATTGGTGAGTCGGGCCGGATAAATGCCGAAATTTTCGATCTCGATATTATTGCCGCCCTTTGAACGAACGCGCGCTGCCGGAATCAGGCTGCCTTCGCTTTTGCCGCCGTCTTCTTCAATAAAAATTTCGATGTAAGTGAGCGGGTAATCTACTGACCGCGTGCCGCGACGAAGTTCACCGAAACCCAACCACCGTTCGGCAAGTGCGCTGATTTTGCGCCCTTCGTCAGTTTGCGTAATCCAGACCGCTTGCACGTCGCGCGCGAGGCCATTGCCGATTTGCAAAGTGCCTGCTTTATCTTTGTTGAGAGCTTTCATCAAGCCGTCTTGGCCGTCTTGCCGCAAAGCGTTCAATATCCGTGCGACTTCGTTTTCAGGCGTATAGCCGTTGATCGTCAGCGTGAAAAATTCTGAGCCGCTGCCCGAACGACCGCCACGCCGTAACCCGGCACCGGGGCCGAAGGTTCCGTCGAAATAAATCATGTTGCCGGTATAAACTTCTTTGAACACATTGTTGATGGCTTTGCTTTGTACCTTCGATGATGGCGCGCACAAAGTGAGCAAGGCCACGCAAAATAACAGCGACAGCCAGTGATTTTTTGTCTTCATATTTTTCTCCCTACCGCCTCGCGACTTACTTACGACATCGGGCGGAACTCGCCACAAGTGTGTTTCTGCCGACTAAAAGGGTATCAACACTTTGGGCTAGGTAAAAAAATACCGCTGTTCAATAGGAGACAAGACAGGAGAAATGATTGTTTCAACTAACATACGATTGCAATTTTCAGTAGCCTGTGGCCGCTTAGCAAGGTGGAGCAGGATATTGTGCTGTTCCGCTTCGCTCTATTGAACGCAACCTTACTGGTTTATTTATTTACCGGGGCTTGCTTGCCGCTATAAATCAGAATTTCAATTCGATTTGCCTGCACGGCGTTACCTGCGGATTCCTCGCCCATCCCTTTAGTTTTAATTTTTGTATCATCTAACTTGAAATTGTTGCTTAGGTATTCACGAACCACTGCCGCGCGCGCCTGTGTGAGAGTGATATTTTCTTCTACGTCGCCTTTCTCACTGCTATAGGCCACGATGACCACTAACTCAAATGGTGACTGTTCCAGGAATTCCCCGGCGGGATCAATTAGTTTTGATTTTTTGAATTTCGCGGTGCTTTCTTTATCGAACAGGCTTTTTCCTTCAATAATAAACTTTTTTGTTGCTGCCTGGGTGGGCAATTCCGGGATGGTATATTTGGCCAATTCCACCGAATCGAAATAGCCGCGATCCTTAAAATAACCGCGCAGCAAGAAATTATGTTTAAGCGCTTCCATGTTCTCTTGAAACGAGACGACGCCGACCCGGGCGGCAGACATCGTTTCACGAATATCAACGGTGGCAGAATTCAATGATTGATATACTTGTTTGTCGTTGACCAACGCACCCAAAGTGCCGTCACCTTGATTGATTTTTTGGGAGACTGTTTTCAAGTTGCCGGTTATTGCGTCAATGTTATCAACAGAGCCTTGCGCTGAATGCATGATCCCATTGACTGAAACCAGCACGTCTTTGGTCTGATCGGCAATGCCGTTAATTTTTTTGGTTAGATCAGCCAGCTCCAGGGGCGGTTGGCTCGTGATCGTGTCGCCATCGCGCACAGCCGGGCTGGCGGCTGATCCAAAAGTAACAGACACAAATTTATTTCCTAACAAACCTTCAGTATCAATCAACGCGACTGAATCCAGCTTGATGATTTTTCGGGTCGAATCCTCCAACTCCATGACGACCTTGACCTGGTCACCTGGCTTATCAGGCAAGCGAATTTCTTTCACCGTGCCCACTCTGACGCCGCCGGTGCGAATGAGCGCGCCGGGTTCTAGTCCGCTTACCTGAACGAAGAGCGCGTGCAAGCGATAGGTGCGGCTGAAAGAAAACTGCCGGTCGCCAATGAGGAAAATGGCGATGAAAAAAATTACTAAAGCACCAAACACAAAAGCGCCCAGCAAGGCGGTTTTAGACATAATTATTTCCCCTAAGAACCTAGCTCCATAAACTCCCTCACAAACGGGTCTTTGCTTCGCTTAACTTCATCTGGCATACCATCAACAATCACGTTGCCGTCTCTCAGCATCACGATGCGATCAGCCAATCGGCTTACGCTGCTAAGATCGTGCGTAACGACGATAGCGGTTATTTCGTGCTCTTTCTGCAAACTCAAAACTAACTCATCAATTTCTTTGGTCGTAATCGGGTCAAGTCCGGCGGTGGGTTCATCCAACAAGATAATCTCAGGATTTAAGATCAAGGCGCGGGCTAAACCGACACGTTTTTTCATGCCACCTGAAATTTCTGACGGCATTTTTTTCAGGTCTTTCCCCATATCAACGCGCGCTAACATTTGCTGAACCTGCTCGCTGATTTCAACATCGCTCAAATGGGTATGACGCCGGAGCGGAAAAGCAACATTTTCCTCGATACTTAACGAGTCATAAAGCGCCGCTTGCTGAAAAAGAAACCCTATTTTTTTGCGCACCTGATTTAATTGGTTCAAAGGTAACTTAGTAACTTCCATTCCAAATAATTCAATGGCCCCTTCGTCCGGTTTTTGCAAGCCGATAATTAGTTTGAGCAAGACGCTTTTGCCGCTGCCGCTGCGACCGAGAACGGTGACTATCTCACCTTTGGCGATCTTGAGATCAATGCCATTCAAGACAGTTTGGTTACCAAAAGCCTTGCGCAATGATTTTACTTGTAACGTTGAATTATTGCCGTTGAGTTCCATTGTCTCAGTGAGAAAAAAGCAAAATGGTTATACGCACAATGACTACATCGGCCAGGATGACGAAGAGCGAAGCGATTACTACCGCGCTGGTCGAAGCTCGCCCCACGCCAGCGGTTCCGCCTTGCGTTCGTAATCCCTCAAAGCATCCAATAATTCCGATTAATAATCCGAAAACTAACGTTCCAATTGTGGCTGAAAACAAATCGCTGAAGGTAACGGTCTGAAATCCGTTCACGACAAAAAACTTTAACGACATTGGCTCAATCAGCGCATTGGCGAGCCAGCCCGCCAGAATGCCAAAAAAATCAGCTACGATAGTCAGCAACGGTAACATCAGCACACAGGCCAGCACGCGCGTGACGACCAGTAACTTAAAAGGATCAACGGCGGAGGCTTCGATAGCGTCTACTTGTTCAGTTACTTTCATAGAACCAAGTTCAGCCCCTATGCCTGCGCCTACGCGCCCGCTAATTACTAACGATGTGATAATCGGGCCGCCTTCTTTGATGACCGCAATAATGATGAGCGTCGGGATCAACGACTTGGCTCCGAATCTCACCATGCTGTCGCGCGCGTGCATAGACAGGACGAGGCCGATGGCCGAACCTGCCATCACGACCAGCGGTAAAGACTTGGTTCCTATCTCGTGCATCTGGCGCAGCAATTCGCGTAACTCAAAGGGCGGCGTCACCATCGCTTTACCAAGCCGCAGGCAAAATTGAGCTAACTCTCCGAACCATTCCAGAAAACTGAGCAAGATATTCTGTTTGCCCAGGCGTTCGTCGTTGGTCATGGGGTTGGTCATAGAGTTCGTTAGTGCGCGGCCTGCGCGTGTGAACTAAACCGTTCTCGCACCTTCGCCACAATTTGCCGGTCAGTCAGCTTGTCTACGGTTTCAAGCTCTATTTCGAGTCCTTTGACATGGTTTTTTTCCAGGCGTTTTTTCAGTTCACCCTTCGCTTCGCCCGGCCCCAGAATCAGAATCGCTTCCGCATTGCGCAGCGCCGCAATCACTTCGTCGTAATAACGGTTCAGGTGTTCGGTCATCTCTCGCTGCTGCAAGTCATCCGCGTGAACTGACGCGCCGGCTTGCCCGTGCGCGCGTTTAAGGTCTGAACCGATCTGCGTTATTTCTTCTGCTTCCAGTCCCGTCAAAAACACGATGACGGCTTTGCGATGGTCTATCCATAAACCCACTGTCTTTTTCATGCTTCTCCTATGGCGTCGCTTCAATCGAAGCGACGCGTATCAGCTTTTGTTGATGAATTCGTGGATGCCCACGTTTGAGAGTTCGCGTCCGTACCCTGAATTCTTGATGCCGCCGAAGGGCAAGTCAGAAGCCGTCCACGTCGGCTGATTGACGAACATCATGCCGGTGTCAACGCGGCTCGCTACGCGCTTGCCGCGCTCTATGTCTTGCGTGAAAACCGAGCCGCCTAAGCAGTTAGTGATTAATTTAGGAATACTCATATTTTTCTCTATGGTTTGCAGCGCAAAGGGAGTGTCAGCATCTTCCGGCAGAGTGGAAGTGGTTACTGTCTAATAGAGAACAAGCTAGGAAAGAAAGCTTCAGAGAAAAATTAAGAGAGAATACGGAACAAACAGAAATAACAAGACAAACGGTCAATTCTTTTCCGTCGTTTTGTTATTTCTGTTTGTTCCGTATTCTCTCTTAATTTTTTATCGCTGCTTAGACATCTGTTCCAGCGCCGCGCCGAGTTGCTTGAGTTCTTCGCCGTAACGCGTCCAATCGCCGTCGCGTTGGGCTTGAATGGCACGGTCGTAATGCTGCTTGGCCTGCGCTGCGAGGCTCTCGTTGTCTCCGCCCGGCAGAACGGCGGCAGGCGCGTTCGCGTTCGCATTCGTGGTCGGCGTTTGAGCGTTCGCAACCGCCGTCGGATTGCCGAAGACCCGCGCCAGACTGGCTTCAAGCGTAGGTTCCATAGCGATACGATTTTCGGCGGCGACGATCACGCGCTTGAGTTCGGGAATCTTGCCGGTCTCGGCGCGCAAATAAAGCGGCTGCACATAAATCAGCGATTCCTTGATCGGAATTACGAGCAGCGTGCCGAAGATGACTTCGGAACCGCGTTGATCCCACAGCGACAACTGGCGCGAAATTTCGGGGTCTTGATTGATGCGGCCTACGATTTGTTTGGGGCCGTAAATCAGTTTCTGTTTGGGGAAGCGGTAAACCAGCAAGTGGCCGTAATGCTCGCCGTCGGCGCGCGCCACCATCCAGGCCGCGAGGTTGTCTTTGCTCTTCGGCGTGAACGGCAATAGCAACAGGAATTCTTCGGCTTGTTCGCCCGGCAACTTCATAATCGTGTAATAGGGATCCATTTCCTGCGTGACAGAGACGGGGTTGCTCTCGCTTTTTTTCTGGTCGAAGGCCACCACCGACCACTGGTCTTCTTTGTTATAAAAAGCCTGCGGCTGGCTCATGTGCCAGGTCGAATAAACCTCTGCCTGAATTCTGAAAATGTCTTCGGGATAACGCAGATGCGCGCGCAAATCGGCAGGCATTTCACTGAGCGGTTTGAGCATGCCAGGGAAGATGCGCGCCCAGGTTTGAATCAGCGGGTCGCGTTCGTCGGCGAGATAAAGCCGCACGCTGCCCTCGTATGCATCCACCACGGCCTTGACCGAATTGCGGATGTAATTGATAGCGCCAAACGGTTGCGAATAAGGATAGCGGTCGCTCACCGTGTAAGCATCGGCGATCCAAACCAGTCGCCCTTCAGAAATAACGAGATAAGGGTCGCTGTCGAAGGTAAGAAACGGCGCAACCTGCGCGAGCCGTTCTTTGATATTGCGTATGTAAAGCACGCGGCTGTCGGGCGTCAGGTCATTTGAGAGCAACAGTTTCAAATCGCCGAACCGCGACGCAAACAACATCTGCCGCCACGTCGAAGCGATGCTCACACCGCCCGTGCCCGCATAACTGGCGAATACGTTTTCTTCGCCCGCCGGATAGTTGAATTCCTTTGCCGTGGTCTTGACGTAAACCCGATCATTCGACAGTTCGCCAAAATAAATTTCAGGCCGGTCAACCTTGAGCGCAGGCGCGGTGGAAACGGGCGGAATGTTTTTGACGAAAAGCACTGGCAAGCCTTCGGGCGTTACCTGATTGACCGGGCCGAGCGTCAGGCCAAAGCCGTGCGTGAAAGTCAGTTGTTCATTGATCCAGTTGCGATTCGGCAAGCTCGCGGTTGAAAGCTCGCGTGCCGAAAGCATCACCTGTTGCAACGCGCCGTTGATGCGGTAACGGTCGTTGTCTACCGATTGAAAATCGTAATAAGTGCGAATCTCTTGAAGCTGCGCGAAGGTGTCGAGCAGCGGCTTTTGATCCCACAGACGTATGTTATTGATCGTCGGCTGATTGTCTTGAATATCTTTGGCCGTCAGCGGCGTTTCGCCCGGTAACTCGCGCTCTTCGACATGGTCAAGCCCGAAGGCTTTGCGCGTCGCGGCGATGTTGTGAGTGATGTAAGGCGTCTCTTTGACCAACTCATTCGGCCCGACCGAGAACCGCTGCACGATGGCCGGATACAAAGCTCCAGCAACGAACGTGAACAGGTAAAGCGCCAGTCCCGCCCACAGCAAGCCATTCTTTGCGCGCAAGAGGCTCGCGGCGGCGAGGAGGGCGACCAAGACCGCTACGGCAACTTGCGCGTAAAGCAACGGCAGCGTGGCATTGAGATCGGTGTAACTCGCGCCCGCGTTGGGGCCGCTGTTGGAATAAAGCAAGTTCGGAATGCTCAAAAAAGTCTGTCCGGCCAAGACGAGAAACAGTGCCGCGACCAGCGTCAACAAGTGAACGCGCGCACCGCCATCCAGTACGATTTCACGCAGTTTGATAAACGTTTCGGCTCCGCGTGCGGCATAGATGGCGGCGGCTCCGAGCAGGCAAATCGTCACGACGGTGAGCAACACGCTGGCGAGCGTTTCGAGCGCGGGCAAGGTGAAAAAGTAATAGCCGATGTCGCGTCCGAAAATCGGATCGGCTTCACCGAAAGGCACTTGGTGGCGATAGCGCAACCAGACCTCCCACGCGCCCCAGGCGATCAAGCCGACGAATAAGCCTGCGGCCAATGCCGCCGGCAGCGCGAACCGCGCGACCAACTGCGCAAAGTCAGGCGCAGGCATCTCTTGCCCGTTGACATTGATGAAGCGTTGCAGCGCCGCTGCGCGCGGCAGCGGTGCCTGGCTTTGGCGCAAAGCCAGTTTGAAGTTGATCCATGTGATCACGGCGGTGAGCAATCCGACCGTCAACCCCAACGCGATTTTGGTCGTCAGCGTCGTCGAAAAAACCGCCTGATAGCCGAGTTCCTTAAACCACAACCAATCAGTATAAAAAACCGCCCACGCGGGCCAGGCGATGATGGCGACAAAGGCGACAGCGGCTATAATGAAGAGCCAGCGCGGGCGCCGCCGCATCACAAATCCTTCCTGCCTTTCGGGGTCGGTGTTGATTTGTTCACTCATCGGTTCTTCTTGCTGCACAAGCTCTCCTTGGGTGGTCTGGGGGTTGATGTGGTTTACTCGCGCAACGCAGTCGCACTGCTCCAGCGGTTTTTAGTTGCGTGTGACCAGCGCGCGGTGATTACGGATTTGGCAAAAACACTCTTACCACATTGTCCACTTAACATACGGTGTAAGCATAATTTAGTACACGCCTGTATCAGTGTATTGCACTTTGTTTGCTCTTGATTGTGAGTAGCTATTTTTAATTCCCGCAAAAACCTGTTCTTGCAAACTTTACACCACGCGACAAGATTGGTCTGAAATTTGCTAAAACTCCAATGCAAAAGCGGGTGACTCGAAAAAATTACACAACTATGTGGACGCAAACGCGGATTAATCTGGGGTTTCTATTAGTGCTGGCCGTAGTGTTGGCGAATGCGTTGGTGGCTTACAACGCGCAGCAACAATTGGCGCGGGCTACGCATGTGGTGACGCAAACACACGAAACGATTGTGGGGACGGCGGAATTACTAGAGGCGCTGCTGAATGCAGAGACGGGCCAGCGCGGTTACATCATTACCGAGGCCAAACAATTTCTGGAACCTTATCTGCTGAGCGAGCAGGCGGTGGTGCCACGACTAAACAAACTGGCGACGTTGCTGGCCGATGATGCCGAAAGCCGCGCTCTGCACACACAACTCGAACCATTGGTAACAGGCAAATTGGCTGAATTGCGGGCAACGATCAAACTGGCTGATGACGGTCATTTGGAAGCGGCGCGCAGCGCCATTTTATTCCGCCACGGCAAGAATTTTATGGATCAGATTCGCGCGTTGCTCGCCCGAATCGAACAGCGGCAAGTGGCGCTTCGGCAAGCGGGACTGGCCGAGCGAGATGGGTTGATGCGACGCGCGCTGATTACGCTGATGCTCGGCACGCTATTGACCTCCGCTGTCATCGGCATCGCTTATTACCTGAACCGCCGCGAACTCGAAGCCAGTGCGCAAAACAAAGCGAATCTGGAAGAGGCAAATGCGCGGCTGGAAGCCCGCGTCGAGGAACGCACCGCGCAACTGAAACTGGCGAATCAGGAACTGACGCGCAGCAACCGCGAATTGCAGGATTTCGCCTTTGTCGCTTCGCATGATTTGCAAGAACCGCTGCGCAAAATCCAAGCCTTCGGCGATTTGCTGAAGCAAGATTACGGCGGCGCATTGGGCGACGAAGGCTGCGACTTTATCGAACGCATGCAAAACGCTTCGCGGCGTATGGAGAGGCTGATTAAAGACCTGCTGGCTTATTCGCGGGTCACCAGCCAAGCGCAGCCTTTCGTGCCGATAGACTTAAACAAGATTGCCCAGGAAGCGTTGAACGATCTCGAAGCGCGCATCCGCCAAACCGGCGGACAAATCACTGTCGGCGAATTGCCGATCATCGAAGCCGACGCATTGCAAATGCATCAGTTGTTGCAAAACCTGATCGGCAATGCGCTGAAATTCAACCGCCCCGGCGTGCCGCCCGTCATCACCGTTGAAGGTACTTGTCCGCCCGTGATTGAAGATGAAGCGGTTGCCGCGCCGCGTATGTGTGAAATCACGGTTGCCGATAACGGCATCGGCTTTGACAAGAAGTATCTGGATCGCATCTTTACGCCCTTTCAACGATTGCACGGAAAGAACGAATACGAAGGCACGGGCATGGGACTGGCGATCTGCCGCAAAGTAGTAGAGCGGCATGGCGGCTCCATCACCGCCCGCAGCCAGCCCGACATTGGCACTACGTTTTTGATTTCACTGCCCTTCACCCATTCACAAGGAGCTATGACCGTATGACTGAGTCCCCGCAACCTCTCACGATTTTGATGGCGGATGACGATCCCGATGACCGCCTGTTGACGCAACGCGCGTTGACGGCCAGCCGCGTAATCAACGACCTCCGCTTTGTCGAAGACGGCGAAGCGTTGATGGATTACCTGCTCAAGCGCGGCACTTACAACCACGACAACGCGCCGCGTCCGGGCTTGATCCTGCTCGACCTGAACATGCCGCGCAAAGACGGACGCGAAGCCTTGCAGGAAATCAAACAGCATCCCGTGTTGCATTGCATTCCGGTCGTCGTAATGACCACCTCGAAAGAAGAAGAAGATATTTTTCGCAGCTACGATCTGGGCGCGAATTCTTTCGTCACCAAACCTGTCACCTTTGAGCGGCTCGTCGAATTGATGTCCGTCCTCGGCAGATATTGGGTAGAGATCGTCGAGTTGCCGAAAAATCACACGAAAACTAAGCCTCACCAGGACTAAGCCCTATGAAACCAATGCGCGTATTGCTGATCGAAGACGACGAAGACGATTACATCGTCGCGCGTCGCATGCTGAGTGACATCTATCCCGACAACGTGGAACTCACCTGGGCGCAGACTTACGAAGAGGGCATGGAAAAAATCTCGCCCTGTGATTTTGACGTATGCCTGCTTGATTATCACCTGGGCGCGCGCAACGGCATTGAGTTGCTGCGCGAAGTTTGCGCCGATAAATATCCAATTCCCATCATCCTGATGACCGGTCAGGGAGATCAGGAAATTGATATCGAGGCTTCAAAATCGGGCGCGGCCGATTACCTGCTCAAAAATCAGCCCGACTCGACGCTGCTCGAACGCGCGATTCGTTATTCGATTCAACACAAACAAAGCGAAGCGGCGCGGCTCGAGTTGCTCAAAGAACGCGAAGCCCGCGAAACCGCCGAACAAGCCAATAGCGCCAAAGACGCTTTTCTCGCCATGGTTACCCACGAATTGCGCGCGCCGCTGAATGCCATTCTCGGCTGGGCGCAAATTCTGCGATCTAGAACCACCGACGAACACACGATGGAACACGCGCTTGAAGTCATAGAGAAAAGCGCGCGCACCCAATCGCGCCTGATCGAAGACATTCTCGACACCGCGCGCGCCATCGGCGGGCAACTGCGCATTGACGTGCGCGCTACGATTTTGCCCGACGTCATCACCGCCGCCATCGAAGTCGTCAAACCCGCCGCCGAAGCAAAAAACATTCACATCGAAAGTTCGACCGACACCCACGTCAACGTCATCAGCGGCGACCCCGAACGCTTGCAACAAGTCATCTGGAATTTGCTTTCCAACGCGATCAAATTCACGCCGCCCGATGGCAAAGTAACGATTCATCTCGAACGCGCCGACCCGAACGCACGCATCATCGTGAGCGACAACGGCAAAGGCATTGAGGCGGCGTTTTTGCCGTTTGTCTTTGACCGTTTCGCCCAACACCCCGACGACGCAAAAAATACCGGACGCCACAGCGGCCTGGGGCTAGGGCTTTCCCTCGCGCGCCAACTGGTTGAATTGCACGGCGGCACAATTGAGGCCGCCAGCAAAGGGACGGGCCGCGGGGCGACGTTCACGGTCGAATTCCCTCTGCGCGCCATTGCACCCTGCCCGGCTCCCACCACGTCCCACGTAACAACTTCCATTTTCTCGATCTCACTCACCGGCTTGCACGTACTGGTTCTGGACGATGAAGCCGATGCCCGCGCGCTGGTTGCTACCGTGCTGAAACAAGCGGGCGCGCGCGTCACCCAAGCCGTCAGCGCCGACGATGCGCTCGCGCAACTCGCTAGCGGCAACCCTTTTGACGCGCTGGTCTCTGACATAGGCATGCCCGACAAAGACGGTTACATGATGTTGCGCGCCTTACGGCAACTGCCCGCCGAACGCGGCGGTCTCATCCCCGCCGTAGCCCTCACCGCCTTTGGGCACAGCACTGATCGCATACGCGCACTCGCCGCAGGCTTTCAAGCGCACATCCCTAAACCCGTCGAGCCGGAAGAATTGGTCATCGTCATTGCCCGTCTGGTAGGCCGCATGAACTGATAAGCAAATGTGTACTTGAGGCAATTTTTTAGTGGAATTATCAGGTTCGTTATCAGACGAAGGTATGACTTATTGTCTGCGGTAAGCGTTCAGTTGGGTGAAAAAGTGCGAACGCAATTCTCCGCCATAGACCGTGTGAAGGCTTTGCCGTAAATGTTCGCAGAGTTGGGCATCAGTGAAGACGATTGGCAGCAAACACCGCAGGCGGTGCGTACTGTGCTCGCAGTGGTTTGGCAGCAAAATCGTTTTCTGATGAGTCGTTGCACGGTGTACGAAACGCAAGTAGAACGACGCCAAACACAGGTCGCCGAACTGGAAATCTTAGGTTTGGAAGTCGCTGAATTACGCGAACGGTTAGGACGCAACTCCCAAAACTCTTCCCTGAGGTGGTCACGTTTTATGGACACGCGGCGAATCGGCTGCGGCGCGAAACACAAAGCGCTCAAAAGAACAGCGCGAATCGGCCTTGCGCCAAAATGTGCGCCATCGCAGAGGCCACGAAAACCGGCTACTTCCCCTTTCGTTTTTTGCGGACGGACGCTTCGTCAAGTGCTGTTTCCTGTTGCAACAATGCCAGATATTGCGTGTAACTAAACAGGCGACCGCGTTGACGCTCCGTCGTTTCCTGCACTAGTCCCAAGCGTTCGAGTGCCAAGAGCGAAGTGATTACCGTTGGCACAGACAAGCCCGTCAACTGCGCCGCTGTCGCAATCGTGAGCAACGGTTTCGTTTGCAGCACTTCATGCACACGCAAGGCCGAAGCCGCCGCACGTCCCAACGTTTCAATCTGCCGACGATCATCGGCAAAGCGTTGCAGGATGGCTTGCGCCGTTGCAAACGCCTGCTCGGCGGTCGTCAGCACACCTTCCAAAAAGAACCGCAACCAACCATCCCAATCGCCGTTTTCGCGCACGCGCTGCAAGTGTTCGTAATAAAGTGAGCGATGCTCTTTGAAATACAAACTCAAATACAGAATGGGTTCATGCAGCGCGGCTTCAGCGCACAACAACAGGTGATGAGCAAACGCCCAACACGCCCGTTGCCGTCCAGAAAAGGATGGATCGTCTCGAACTGCACGTGCGTGAGCGCGGCTTTGATGAGTAACGGCGTGCGCGTCGGCTGATCGTGCAGGAATTTTTCCAACGCGGACATGCACTCAAGCACGCGCTCGGGCGGCGGCGGCACAAAGCGCGCATTGCCGGGGCGTGTGCCGTCAATCCAATTCTGCGAACGACGAAAAGTTCCCGGCGCTTTGTTGCTGCCGCGCCCAGTTGCCAAAAGAATTTCATGCACTTCGCGCAACAAGCGCAGCGACAACGGAAACCCCGACCTCAATCGCTGAATGCCGTGCTGCAACGCCGCGACATAACTGGAAACTTCGGCTACGTCCTCAAGCGGCACACCCAGCGTTTCGTGGCTTTCATACAAGAGCAAATCCGCCAGCGAAGATTGCGTGCTTTCGATTTGAGAAGACAGCACTGCCTCTGCGTCGTCACCTTCGCTCACGGGCGGCTTGGTAACGTAAGTCATTTCAGGTGGCTTTTTCGCGGCGATGCATTCATAACCGTCATACGCAAAACGCAACGCGGCACGCAATAAACCTTTGTGTTCGGTGAGATAAAGACGCGGCTGCGGCGGGGCTTCGCTGATCGTACCGCTAATCAGTTCGTTGCCGCGCAAGGTGTAACGATGCGCGAGTTCGGCAAAGTTGCTTTGGAAGAATTCGCCGACCGCTTCGGGCGGAATGATCACGTCTGCCAGCTTTTGCAGTTGATTGAATTTGTGAGACTCCAGCGCGATGCAAAACAGTTCCCCGCCCTCGCATACCCACAACGGATCGTTGTTGTAAATTTCGAGCTTGGTTTCTTGAACGACATCACACGGTCTGCCATCACCAGTTGGGCACCGAGGTTCAGTCCCGCTTCGGTGTAATGCGCATCGAGTTCAACCGTCGCAGCACTGGGCAACACCATCAGCGGTTCGCTTAATAAACGTTGTTCGCTGCCGCGAAAGACAGGTAGTTCAGCCAGCGCATCCCACAAGTTCGCAGTCGAGTCTTGGCTTTGGTGACCGTAGTTGTAATAAGCCGTTTGTGACATCTGTAAGGCTTGCGTCACCAACAGCCGCAACGACGGCGGCGCATTCACGTAATCATAAGTATTCGCCTGATATGTTTGCAGCCCATGCGCCAGGCTTTGCTGGGCCAGCTTGGCGCGCTCCGCAAAAAGGTAATCACGCAAACGCTCCCGCTCGTACCACAACTCTTAGGGTTACAATTTAAGTCCGTAGCCGGTTTACGCGAAGCGCCTCCGACATCTCTCTTTCAGCCATTGAAGGCTGGTCAGAAACGCAACTCGGTTGGAGTGCAAACCATCACGTCTAAATCTCCGTAGCGTTTCTGATAAGCCGGGTCGCCCGACGGCGTTACCAAATAGTTGCGTCCGTGCGGATAGTAGCTGCGGAACAGTGTCAGCCCCGTGCTGTCAAAGGCTGCCGGATTCCACTTGCACTCGATGGCATCCACTTTTATCGAGCAATACTAATACGAATCAGCAAACCGAAGAACTTGGATAAGCCTTGACCATTGTTAATCGCGTTGAGCCTGCTGATCGCTTTGCATTGCCAACCATTCATCGAAGTCGGCATAGCGCGTCGTTTCATCGTAAGAGAAAAAGAGCCAGCCGTTATAACGCTGCACGGCGGCAGGGTCGGCGGCGATATTGCGCATTTCTTCGTCAGGAGATTGCAGCATGTGCTGGCGGCGCGTTTCGGTGTCACGGAGAAAGGCTTCCCATTTATCAGGATAAGCGCGGCTCAACGCAGCTAATTGCTCATCTTGAAAAGCCTGAAATTGAGCCGCGTATTGCTCGTAGCGCGCAGCTTGTTGTGCCTGCACCGCTTCCTGCTCTTGTACAACGGCGTGCCGCTCCCGTTCAGCCACGTAAACTTCAGGCAACGGCCAACGTTCACGAATCGCCTGCACCAAGAACGCCGCCGGATTTTGCGGCGTCGCTTTCCGATAAGGATACGCGGCTAATTGTTCTTCCACCGCTTCCCTACTCTCCAACACCAACCGCCGCGCGACTTTTTCGATCAGGCCGAACTCATTCACCAATTGTTGTATCAAGGTGCGTGCGGGATTGTCCGCTGACATCGCAGGCTCGGTCATCGGCAAAGCAGAATTGGCCGCAAGCTCGTGCGTATCATCACTAACCGCAATCAATCCGCGCCGCCCTGCCAGCATGGATTTCACGCGGCTGATCGAACGCCGCGCTGCCGTGCCAGGGTAATAACGAATTACGACATCGCGGCCATCCGCCGTTTCGCTATATTCGATCTTGCGCAGATAGCCGCTGTTGACGTGATCTTTCGTCACCTTCTCCATCTGCATGCGAACGCGCCGCAAGCCGGTTTGCGGTTCAAGCGTGTGATGCCGCATCACGTACCACGAATAGCGCATCTCGAAATAACCGGGGCTGCGTGGATGCGCCACCGCGCCATACACCGAAGCCGCCGTCAGTTCGTACCAACGCCGCGCCGAAGGAGCGACCCCACGCACGTATGCCTGATCAAGCGGGCGATAAATCACTTGTCGTTGCAAATCGGCTTCGAGTGCCACGCGGATGGAAAGAACTTCGCTCAGGTCGTAGTTACGCATCACTTCCCCGCTCGCCAATTCCTCTTCAGTCACTTCATATTCGCCGATTAGATAGGACGAAAGCCGCGTTCCTTTGCCACTGACTCGCCGATAATTCGCTCCGTCCGAACTCACCCGTGGTGCGGCTGGTGGAAGCGGCTGCCAAATCTCGAATTCGACCGAAGCACCGGCAATTTGCTTGATTCCCCGAATCAACACCTCCGCATTTGGCCCGCTTTCCGTCCAACCCAGCACACGCAAGCAGTGGCGAATGCCGCCCAACGGAATCAACATCCCGTGGCGCAAGGGCTGATGCGCGTGCAACAGCGGCTGAATAATCGTGAGCCAGATTTCCCAGGCGGCTTCCCCCGGCATGCCGTCGCTGCCAGCCGTGACCAACCATTTGAAAGGCCGTCCGGCGTCGTCCGTGCCGCAACACTCGATTTTGCGCTGGCGATGCGCAGGCATACGGCTCAGACAGAAAAAGGGCCACTCAGCCACACCTGCCGGGCTGAGCGTTACTTCTGTTTCTGCGAGTGTTTTGAAGAGTGGTTCTTGCACGGTTTACTTTTGGTGCTGCAACAACAACGGTGGCTTGCGCCTTTCACTGTTGTTGTTTACAGCTTTTTATTCAACAAGGATTTATCAATTTATCAGCGTATTTATCGTTATTGTTTTCAATAGCTTACAGGCTAAAATGCTCCGCGTTACTACACGGATTGCTCCCTGTTGCTACACAGCGATGCTCCGCGTTACTACACGACTATGTTCCTAGTTACTACACGGGTTTTGCTCCCCGTTACTACACGGAAAACTAGATAGAGGAAAATCCGAAATTTGCGGCTTGAATCAGACCTTGGCTGACGAAGCCAAATGACAGATGGTGCGGCCACAGCGCCGCCCCCATAAGCTGGCTTGGGGCGCTGACTCATTAGCCAAGTCAGAAAAATTTGCATGATTGCTCCGATTTGGGTGGCTGATGCTTGACAGTCAGGGGCGGCGGGATAAGATACACCTACACCCTGCTGTTGAAGGTTTCACGTTGCACTGCGAATGCCGCGTAAGTCATCAACCAGTGTTATGAGTTTCGACCTGAGATGAAAGAGCCGCAAAACTTCATCGTCTCAGGTCATTCGCTTTTTTAGGCCATCATTTTCTCTCGCTACGTTTTCTCCTCTTTCTTTTCTGTATTCGCGCTCGCGGGTTTACGAAAACAGCTTCCGCAACTTTTCGAGTTCTTCTTTGCTTTTCCAGGTCAAAGTAAGTTTGCCACTTTCGACGGAACCGCTTGCTTTGGAACTGACGCCGAGCGCGTTCTTGGCGCGTTCGGCCAGTTGCTTTACTTCAGGCGGAACTGACTTCGTGGGGGCGGCAGTCTTGACGCTACGACCTTCTGCGATAAGGCGCAGTGCCATAACCAACGCTGTCTCTTCCGGCCAGGCGCGGCCTAAGAAACGATTAAAGAGCAAATGAGCCGTGAAAGGCTCAGGGTTTTGGCGAATCACTTCTTTCGCCTTTTGCGGAAAACGCGCCAAGCGTAAAAAGCCTTGCACCGTGCGTTTCTTGCGCTCGAACTTTTCGGAAAGCTTTTGCGTTGACCAACCCGCGTCAAGCAATTCCTGGTAAGCGTCGGCTTTGTCGAGCGGATGCATCTCAGCGCGGAAAATGTTTTCCGCCAAGCCCAGAAAAATTCGGTCCGCCGGATCGTCTTGCTTTACGATCAAGGCGGGAATTTTTTCAATCCCCGCCTGCCGTGCGGCCAGCACGCGCCGTTGCCCGAAGACAACCATGAGCCGGTAACTTCCCTGCCCGTCTTCCTGCAATTCGGCGGCGATATTTTGGCGCACGCCGTGTTGCCGTACGTCTTCCACCAGTACCGCGAAATCTTCGCTGGCCGTGTCAAGAATCTTGCGCACGTTCTGTTCGATGACCAGTACGTCGAGCGGCAATGCCACTACGCGCCCGATGTTTTTGCGCAAGGCGACCAGGGTGGCGTCTTCCGCCGGAGCCTTGGCGATTGCCGGTTTGACGGCGGATTCCAGTCCCTTCCCTTCAGCGGCGATTTGTTGCAATACCTCAGCGGCAGTTCGTCTTTTGGCCATAGTATTATTGGACCTGATAAGTCAGTGAGTTAATGGGTGAATTCATTGCCCCCGGTGTTTGGTATAACGCGTTATACCGAACGGTTAACTCGCCTTGGCGAAAACGATCTCCTCCATTTCCTCCAATTCTGGTCCGAGCAATTCGGTATCAGGAATCGCCGGGCGACCGGTGCGTTTGCCTTTCAATATCGTCATCAATTCCCCGCCCAGCGCAATGTAAGACTGGCTGGCCGGCAGGTTGATACGAAAATTCAGCAACGATTTCTGATCGCGCGAAGCGGTCGGTACAGACTTCGACGCCGGAATCATGTTGGCGAAAACCCGCACACGCGCTTTCTTGCCGATTTTGCGAATCTCTTCGGCAAATTCCCGATGCGTCGAACTGCCGGTGTCATACTTGGTGATCAGAATCCCCAACAAGGAAAGGCGCTGATTTGACGCTTCGCGCACGTCGCTGATCGTTTCCAACAAATCAAACAGTCCGCGCGCCGAATCAGGTTCAGGAAAGAGCGGAATCAGATAGTAATGTGAAACCGCCAGCGATGATTTGAGCAGGCAGTCTACAGAGCCGTGCGTATCAATAATCACGAAGTCGTAGTCGTTGAGTTTGGGGGTTTCAAAGACCTTCTTGAGCAATTTGTCCTGCCAGTGACCGGTGCCTAACTCGCTGATCACCTGCCGCAATTTGGGCGAGCCAGCGATCAGGTCTATCCGCTCATTGTTGGTGGCGATAATATATTCATCGCAAGGCGCTTTATCGAGCATCGCTTGCCCCAGCGTCTTATTGCCCAGCGCGCCGCGTTCCGCGCCCAAGAGATTGCTGGAATTGCCTTGGGGATCGTTATCTACAACGAGTACTGATTTCCCCATACTTGCAAAGACAGCGGCCAAATTGACCACGGTCGTCGTCTTTCCAACGCCGCCTTTTTCGTTCGCAACGGTTATAATGCTTGGCATTGACTCACCTCGGTAACGTTTCGTGCGTACCAAGTCCTTTGTTTTCCATGTTTTACCTGCTCAGTGAATTAGTTACGAAATGAGAAGACAATTCAAAAGTAGCGACTTCTGCAAGGTCGTGACATGCTGTAAGGTCGGTAGTGGTTTGTCAAGGCGGAGAAGCACTGACCGTATGTCGCCCACATGCACCAACGAAGTTGGCATAACGCGTTATACCAACGATAAAGAACTGTAAGCGGTCGTCTGCGCCGCTGGCTGTTGGGGCGCCAGTCAGTATGGCAAGTTGAACTATCGGCAAAATGCAAATGTGTCAGGGGCGCTAAAGCAAGGGTTGGCTAGAAAGTAGCCCTTGATGAATTACTGCGTCGGCTCGCCATGTGGGTGACTCAATTCCATCGGATGCATGGCGATAAATGGAATTGGCGGTATAACGCGTTAGACCGCAAGCCTGCCGATGGTGGCAGGCGGTGCCGCCGACTGAGTGGAGTGCCGTGCCGCTGGCGTGCCTTACACACCGGCGTGATGACTGTATTGAATTGCCTTTGCGCATTCTGACGGATGCGCGCTGGTGTAATGCGTTTGACCGGAGGGTCTGAAGTAGAAAGGGTTATACCATGTCTCTAATATCGGTTTCCGTCACCCTCTTACGGGCAAAGATGAGAGGGAGATGGGAAGGGGGTGGAGGTTATTATGAGTGGTGGGGAAGCTTCTCTTGAAACCAGACAAAGGGAAGGGAAGGGTTCTGTCAATTATCTGCCAAATTGGACGGCTGCGCGGTATAACGCGTTATACCGGTCTAGTGGTTGCGCTGTGGAAGTATTAAGCCTTTGTTCTCCGCCACGGATTATGTGTGTTGAGCGCGTGTTGCCGGACTAACTCAACCATGTTTTGCAAAACCAGTATGGAATAGCCTTGCCAGTTTAGCTTTTTAGCAATGAGAAATTAGCGCCAAAGGCTCAGGCAAAAACGGAGGCTACACATGTAAGGTGATAGAAATGCCTGCTCGTATGACTGGTTAAATGGGTGAAATTGTGTGCGTTATTAGGTGTGCAGATCAAGATGTCAGCGATCATGAAAAAGCGGATAAATTTGGACAGTAGCCGACATCCAAAAAATTCACGATTTCTCCCAACAAAGAGCTTGAACCGCATGCCAACCGTTTAACGCTCAAACGTCAGGTCATCCCGTAAAACGGGTTC
>JANNUY010000452.1:0-5894 GCA_031414155.1 Acidobacteriota bacterium | reverse complement strand
CGCCCGCTGACGAAAAGCGATTTTCAAGGCGGAGCGCCGCGGCCCGGCAATTTGTTTTCGCACGACGATCAACAGTTGCAGATGCAAACTTCGTTGTCGCAGGGGCCGGGCAACGGAGCCACGGGTTGGGGCGGACGCACCAGCGTGCCTGCGTTGCAAAGCACCGCGAGCTTTTGCTGGTTATAAAGCGTTTGCAGTTCGGTCAGATTCGGATGCAGCCCGAACATCGCGCCGTGACTGGGCGCGTTGATCTGCCGCAAATTCGCTTGCGGAATGTTGATGCCCGACGCCGGACTGCGCACCGCGTTGTAAGCGGCGTAGTTCGTGAACGGAATGACCATGTTATTCGCGTCATTGCCGCCGAACAGGAAGATGCAAACCAGCGCCTTGTAATCAGTCGCTTTCTCTTGCAGCGCCGCGTTGGCGATGGTTTCAAGTTTGGCGAAGCTCGACAGCGCCGCCGCTGCACTCATGCCGCAGCCCGTCGTGCGTATGAAATTTCTGCGTGAGTTATTCATTTTTGTTTCACCTCCTTTTTTACCGTTGCACCTGATATTGCGACGAAGCCGCGACCAGATAGATAGCCGTTTGCGCGCGCCGTTTCAGATCGGTCGCACTCACTGCGTTAATCGCATTCAGGATTTCGGTACGCATCGCGGCGGACATCGTCCCGTGCAACATCAGCTTGTTGAGCTTGTCGAGCAGCGTGTTGGGATTGTTTGCCAATGCGATGTACGCATCGAGATTCAGTTGCGTACCTCCCGGCGCGGCTTCGCCAAAGCGTCCGAACACGGCTTTGTTGACGAAATTCACCCGCGCCACCGAAGTCGAAGTCGAATGAATGAGAAACTCCGGCCCGACGGTTCCGCCCGAACCCGGTATCACATATTCCGGTGAGAAATAGCTGAACACAGAATTTGGCGAGAACAGGCTTTGCCCCAAACCGCGCACCGAACTCGTCATCGCGCCATCGCTCGTCGCGTTGAAGGCGCGCAACACATTCGTGGCGAACAGCAACGGTTCCCGCAGCTTGCCGTAATTTGCCGCTGTCGGATTCACGCCGCGCGCTTCGGCATCCATCAAGATGGCACGCACGACGGCTTTCAAGTCGCCGCGTACTCCTGCGCCGTTGTTGTCGAACTTGGCCGCCACGCGCTGCACATAAGCGGGCGTGGGATTGCTCGTCACCAACGAACGAATCAGCCGCAACGAAATGAAAGGCCCAACGTTGGGGTGATAAAAGATGTTGTCGAGCGCCTGTTGCAAATCCATCTCGCCATCTTGATTGGAAAGCAAGGTCGGGAAGCGCGAGCCGGGATATTGCAAGAGTTGCTTGGCTTCTTTGGCGTGCTGTTCGTCAATGCCATTCGCGTTGCGATAGAGAATCATCGGCGCGACGTAATTGCGCGGGTTGCGCCATTTCGACGCCACGCCCGGTTGCGGCGCATAAGTCCAACCCGTGAAGGTGTGCGCGAAGCCTTCGATCTGTTCCTGCGTATAAGTCGGAATCGCATTGCCCGTCGCGTCTCGTTTCACGCTGCCGTCGGCGTTGAGCATCGCCTTGCCGATTGAGAAAAGTTGCAACACTTCGCGTGCGTAATTTTCGTTCGGCTCAACGCCCGTGCGCAGGTTCGTCTTGGCGTTGTTGACCATGTCCAGGTAATCGCCCATCGCCGGATTGAGCGTGATCTGTTGCAACACGTCGCGGTAATTGCCGAAAGCGTGGTTAAACAGAATGTTCAGATAAGGCGACATCGCGCTCGGTTGCGAAATCGTATTGGTCGAGACGACCAGGATTTTGTGCAACGCGAAAGCGGTACGCTGACGCACCTGATCTTGCCCACTGAGCGCGTTTTGAAAGAAACGCACTTGCAACGGATACATCGTGTAAAGGTCGCGCTCGCAGTTCGGCGGGCTGCCTTCAGGGCAGGCTTCGCAATGATTGGCGGGCGGCACGGCTAAGTTGGGATAGCCGGTGACGGGCGCGTTGAATTGCTCTTGCAGCCAGGCTTCAAAACCGATTTGCTGAACGCGCGCCAAGCTCGCATCGGTCGGCCCCCAAGTGGCCTGTTCCAAAAAGCGCACGGCATCCGCTTCAGCGGGCGGCGTGGTGGTTTGTGCCAACGTTGTTACCGGCGCGAGTTGTCCCAAGCAAAGCGCCACACACAGCCACACCGTGAATTGGCGCAGCCGGTCTAAATAAAGTCGTTTCATATTGCTCCTTGATAGGTTGCGTGAAACCGCACGCAGCCACGCGCCAGCCTTTTTGGGAGCCTATGGGTAAAGCTTCGCCCAGCCCGACCGTGAGGATTTGCGCGGGGGTTTCAGTGAATGGATTGGAAGTTCGATGAAAGAACCGATTTCAGTTAAAGGAATGCAGTGACCGCCCAATGTACGAAGACACATCGGCGAGTCAGGTTCGAGCGGCAATTCGCGTCGGGGGCGAATCACACTTCGAGCCAGCCTTCGCGAAAGAAGGTTGAACACGAATGAGCATCAATTAGTTCAATTTAGGATTTAAGTAGCTCGAACCGTCTGGCAGATGAAATCAGATTCACGCGGGAGAGTGTGAGAAACGCCAATCTGTTCATAGGGTGATCGCCAAAACGACGGGGCGGAGCCTAACACAGGCTTGTGAATTTGTAGCGTGTAAAGTTTACCGGCTCGCGTGAAATTGAAAACTTGGCAACGAATGACCGCATGCTACAATCCGCGACTTGATTCGACAGGTGAAGTTAAAACCGACAACCGACAACTGATTACCGACAACCAGCAAGATGATTCAAACCGTTAAGGGAACCCGTGATTTATTGCCTGACGTAATGCCGCTGTGGCACCGCGTCGAAGCCGTCGCGCGCGAAGCGTTTCGCCGTTATGGATTCAAAGAGATTCGTACGCCGATTATCGAGCAGACCGAACTTTTCTCCCGTGGCGTAGGCGAAGCGACCGACATCGTTCACAAAGAGATGTATGCCTTCACCGACCGCAACGGCGACCAAATCTGTTTGCGGCCTGAGAATACGGCGTCGGTCGTGCGGTCTTACATTCAGCATAAGCTCTATGCTGACAAGACGGTGGGCGAGAACGTGAAGCTCTATTACATTGGCCCGATGTTTCGCCGCGAACGTCAGCAGGCCGGACGCTATCGGCAGTTTTATCAAATCGGTGCCGAAGTCATGGGCGCGAGCGACGACTCCGCCATCGAAGCCGAAGTTATCGAAATGCTCGACTGGATGTTGAAAGAACTTGGCATCAACGATTCGACCTTGCTGATAAATTCCGTAGGCGATGCGACCTTGCGCGGCACTTATCTCGAAACCCTGCGCGCGCAAATTGCTCCGCGTCTGGCTGAGATGTGCGGCGATTGCCATCACCGTTACGAGACGAATGCGCTGCGTGTCTTCGATTGCAAAGTGCCGCAATGTCAGGCCGTGATCGCCGGATTGCCGACGATTACGCAAAGTCTGGATGAAGCCTCCCGCACGCACTTCGACCAATTCAAGGCGCATCTCGACGCGCGTGGCATTGCTTACACGGTGAACGAACGCATGGTGCGCGGCCTGGATTACTACACGCGGACGGCGTTTGAGATCGTCGGGGAGTCAGGCTTGGGCGCGCAAAATACGTTGGTGGGGGGCGGACGTTAGGTGGGCTTGTCTGAAATGATCGGCGGGCCGCCGACCAAAGGTTTTGGCTTCGCGTTCGGACTTGATCGCATGGTGATGTCGTTGCCTGAAGCCGAAAGTGAACGCTTGCGCGCGAGCGACGCGCCTGATGTCTTCATCGTTTTCCTAGGGGATGCTGCGCGACAGCATTCATTCACGCTGGCGCAACAATTGCGCCGTGCGGGCTTGTCGGTCGTGCTGGATTTCGACGAACGCAAGATGAAAAAAGCGATGGCACAAGCCAATAAACTCGCTGCGCGCTACGCCTTGATCGTAGGCGACAACGAAATCGCACAAGGCGCTTACGGCCTAAAAAATCTGACGACGGGCGAACAGGCTTCGCTCAACTTAGAAGCCATAGTGGAACAGGTGAAATCACGATGACTAATTTTGCAGAGCGCACCAAACGTTTTGAATTCTCGAACGGCGTCACGTTGCTGGTGCTGGAAAACCACGCGACGCCGCAAGTTTCGCTGGCCGGATACTTTCGCGCGAGCGAGCTTTATAACCCCGTAGGCAAAGACCTGTTGGGCGACATCACGTCTTCGATGTTGAACAAGGGCACGGTGCGGCACACGAAACTCGAGATCGCCGAACGCATCGAATCCGCTGCGATGCGTGTGGGGTTTGATACGTCAACCTTTGCCTCGTCGTTGGGCGGACGTTCGCTGACCAAAGACTTGCCGCTGTTGGTTCAGACAATGGCAGAATTGTTGTGTGAACCTCTGTTTCCGGCTGAAGAACTCGACAAGCTGAAAAAACAATATCTGGCGAGCCTGAAAGAAGGTATTGACGACACGGGTTCACGCGCTTATGAGCGGCTGACGCAATTGGTGTTTGACGAAGCGCATCCCTTTCATCGCTTCACGACCGAGCGCACGATGCGCGAAATCGAAACCGTTACTACTGATGACGTGCGCAGTTTTTATCAAGAGCATTACGGCGCTGACGGCATGATTATTGTTGCCGTCGGCGACGTGGAACCCGATGCCGTCCGCGATTTGATCGGCAAGCATCTGGGCGATTGGCAAGGCGCGAAAGCCAAACCGATTGAAGTGCCTTTCACCACGTTGCAACCCAGCCCGCAGCGCGAAATCGTATTCTTGAAAGACAAACCGAATTGCAACGTCGTCATCGGCCACGCTTCGGGCTTGCGGCGCGCGAATCCTGATTACTATCCGGCGATCATTGCCAATCGGGCGTTGGGGCAATCTACGATCTCGTCGCGGCTGGGGTTGAAGGTGCGCGATGAGATGGGACTGACTTACGGCATCAATTCCAGCTTCGCCGAATCGGGCTTCGCCGACGGCCCGTTTGTGATTAGCGTTTCGCTCGCGCCGCAAAACATCGAAACAGCGATTGATACGTCGCTCGCAATCGTCAGCGATTATCTGGCAAGCGGCATTAGCGAAGCCGAACTCGCCGACGAAAAATCGGGGATGGTGGGCAGTTACAAACTCGGATTGGCGACGAATGCAGGCATCGCCGGACAACTCGCCAGCGTCGAGTTATTCAAACTTGGCGTAGACTTTCTTGATCGTTATCCCGATGTCATTCGCGCCGTCACCAAAGACGAAGTGGACGCCGCAATGCGCAAATACATTCATCCAGGTAAGACGACGACGATCATTGCGGGCAGCTATCAAGGGTGAGTGCAGAACGCGGAGTGCGGAATGCCGAGTCTCAAAGTCGGAAGGCAAGGTCTGATGATGAAAGTTTTGCTGACTATCTTTTGCGGATTGGTTTTATCGGGTGTCGTGATGACAGATGCGGCGAACGCGACAGTAGAGACTTATCGTATCGTGGTCAAGAAAGCCGCGCGCAAACTTTTCGTTTATCGCACCGAGAACGGCAAAGAGCAGTTGCATAAAACCTATACGATTGCGCTCGGCTTCAATCCCGTAGGCCACAAACAGCAACAGGGCGATGGGCGTACGCCCGAAGGCGATTATTACCTCACGCATCGTAACGCCAAGAGCAAGTTTTATCTTTCGCTGGGAGTCAGTTATCCGAACGCGCAGGACGCGGCAGCCGGGCTGAAAAAGAAACTCATCACGCCAGCCGAACACGACGCCATCGTCAGCGCCATTCGCGCGCAAGCCAAGCCGCCGCAAAACACCAAACTGGGCGGCGACATTTTCATTCACGGCAGTGGCAAGCAGGGCGATTGGACGTGGGGTTGCGTCGCGCTCGACGATGCCGAAATCAAAGAGTTGTTCGATCTGTTGC
>JANNUY010000451.1:0-8956 GCA_031414155.1 Acidobacteriota bacterium | reverse complement strand
TCCCGATACGACCTCCTACGAGAGCCAGTACCTCATCACGGGCGGGACGAGTCTGTTCGACATCTTTGATCGTTGCGGTTTATTGGATTGCACTCCGCACTCCGCACTCCGCACTCCGCACTCCGCACTCCAATGAACTTGCCCAATTCACTAACCTTGCTCCGCATCTTCATCGTACCGCTGCTCGTGGTCGTGTTGTTGACGCGCTTCGCCGAAGACTATTTCGGCTTGCCGCAACACATCGCCGGACTGACGTTGTTCTTGATCGCGGCGATCACCGATGCGTTGGATGGATGGATTGCGCGGCGGCGCGGGCAGGTGTCGGCGTTCGGTACGCTGCTCGATCCGATTGCCGATAAGCTGTTGATCTCTTCGGCGTTTATTTCACTGGTAGAAAACCGCCTCGTTCCGGCGTGGGCCGTGGTCATCATCGTCGGGCGCGAATTCGCTGTGACGGGTTTGCGTTCGGTCGCGGCGGCTGAAGGGTTAATCATCCCGGCTTCGAAAGCGGGCAAGTTCAAAATGTTTTCGCAGGTGGTGACGATCTCGCTGTTGATTTTCTCTTCGGTCAACGGCGGGCCGCCGACGGCGACGCTGGCTTATCCGGTGCTGCAATTTTGGACGGTTCCCGAAATGGCAACGGCGATTGCCCATATGCGCGGCGAAGGCGCTTACACGCTGCGCGACTTTCAAATGATGATGTACGGGCTAGGGCGCTCGCTCTTATGGCTCGTCGTCATTTCTTCGTGCTGGTCAATGTATGGCTACTTCAAGAGCTTTTATCTGAGCGCCCGCGCGCGTAAACGATTGCTCGACTCACAACCCGCCTAATTGTTTTGTCCTTCTTCGACAATGCGTCCGTCGAACAAATGAATCGAACGGTCGGCGTGCTTCGAAAAGCGCGTATCGTGCGTGACCATGCAAATCGTAGCGCCGCCGCGATGCAATTCGCGCAGCAAGTCCATAACCGCTTCACCGTTGGTCGAATCCAAATTACCGGTAGGTTCGTCGGCCAGCAAAATTGCCGGATCGCCACAAACGGCGCGGGCAACGGCGACGCGCTGTTGTTGGCCGCCTGAGAGTTGCGAGGGCAGATGTTTCGCGCGATGCGCCATGCCTACGCGCTCAAGCGCGGCACTGACTTTGTCTTTGCGTTCGCCCGAAGACATGCCGCGATAGGTGAGCGGCAGCTCTACGTTTTCATACACCGACAAATCGCCGATCAGATTGAAGCTCTGAAAGATAAAACCGATCTCGCGGTTGCGGATGCGCGCGCGTTCGCTAAGCGAAAGCCCTTGCACCGGCTTGCCGTTCAACACGTATTCGCCATCGCTCGGCGAATCTAACAAACCCAAAATCGAAAGCAACGTAGACTTGCCGCAACCCGACGGGCCGGCAATCGAGACGTATTCGCCCTTGCCGATTTCGAGGTGAATGCCTGACAGCGCGTGTGTTTCGACTTCATCGGTTAAAAAGACTTTCCTGACGCTATCCATTTTCAGCAGCGTTTCATTCATAGGTTTCTCCCGGCATGTAGTACCGCCTTCAGGCGGAAGGGCTTGGCTACCGATACTTTCCGCCTGAAGGCGGTACTACATGCGTTTAATTCAATCTCACACGATCAGATTTATCCTGCCATTGCGACATGTCTGAAAGAATGACTTTGTCGCCGACTTTGAGACCTTCGCGGACTTCGATGGTCGTCACCGAAGCGCGTCCGAGCTTTACCTGTACGGCTTGTGCGTGCTGTTCGTCGGGTTCCAGGCGAAACAGCATGATCTGGCCTTGCTCTTGCCCAAACGCGGGACGTTCGATGTAAAGAACGTTTTCGAGCCGTTCGAGTTCGATGGTTCCGTCCACGTTCATGTCGGGACGCGCGCCTTTGGGCAATTCGCCTTGCAGTGAAACGTCCACCGTGACTTGTCCGTTTTGCGCTTGCGGATCAATGCGCGTGACCTTGCCCATAATGATGCCGTTGCGCGTATCAATCTCGGCGGGCTGTCCGATTTGAATGTCTTTGGTGCGCGTTTCAGCAACGCGCACTTGCGCTTTCAGCCGCGTCGGATCAGACACGCGCGCCAAGTTCGTTCCCGGCGAAACCTGTTGGCCGACTTCGACAGCCCACAGTTGCAGGATGCCGCTCATGCCTGCACGAACGGTCAAATCGCTGACTTGCTTGCGGCGCAAGGCGACCATATTGCGGCGCTGTTCTAACGTAGATTGTGTGACCGCCAATTGCGTTTGCACTGCTTCGGTATTCATCGCAATGCGTTTCTGTTCGATGTCGTAGCGCGTCGCCAATTCGTTCGCGCGCGCTCTCGATTGCTTGAGTACGAGTTCTGAAACGATGCCTTCTTTGGCAAGTTGTTCGTTGGCGTCGGCCTGCAACTTGGCTTGCGAAAGGTCTGATTGCACGGTTGCGGCTTGCGCCTGTTGATTGAGCAGTTGCGTTTCGAGTTCGACTTTGCGGTTGGCGTATTCAGCCTCAGCCGCTTTGACCTGTTGCTCGGCGTCGAGCAGTTGTTGCTGCAACTCAGGATTGCTCAACTCAAACAGCACGGTCATCGGCGTAACGACCGTACCGGGTTGCACAAGACGCTTGTCTACGCGACCGCTCGTTGTCGAGGGAATCCATACGATGTCTTCGGGTACGAGCGTGCCAAGTCCACGCTCGTTGCGCAACATCTGTCCACGTTTGACCGTGCCGAATAACAGCGTCGCTCTTTCGACCGTCGGCGCAGCGGGTTTGAGCCGCGAGACGCCCAGCGAAATGCCCGCGACAACCGCGATGCCCAGCACCATGTAAACCACGCGGCGAATCTTTTTGTTGCGTGCGACTGACGGTGCGCGTTTGACATCCATAAGCAAAACTCCTTAACCACAAATAAACAATCCGTACCGGTAACATACCAACTTGCGTGCCAAGACGAAAGACGTGGTAAACAATTGCATTTGTTAGCTTATAGCATCGCACGCGGCTTTCTTTGTGCGCTTCGGTGTTCGCTTTTGGGATAATAATTTCCCGAAAAAAGAACGGGATAGACGACGCCGCTAAGTGACTGCCCGGCTTGAGTCGTCACTGCTGGCAAGCGTCATGGGTTGTGCATTTTTGGGAAGCCCCGATCCCAAAAGTGAAGGTGAATGTTCAGGCAAGCTAAAGGTTTCAAGAAAACGCTTTCCCCCACGAAGCCCTACGAAGGGGCCACGAAGAAAGACCTCTTGATTAACAACTCTTCGCGTTTTCTTCGCGTGGCTTCGTGGGCGGAATTTCTTTTTCCAAAGGGCTACGACTGGTGTTTGACGGGAGGGCGCGCAACTGAGAGCCATAAAATAAAAACGCCGCTGCGAGTTTGTGCGCTTTCTCGCAGCGGCTTACAGGAGGATACCCCTCTGAAGAAGCTCCGTAGCTGATTTCCTCAGCGGTTACTGGAAAAGACTGTGACGTGTCCAAGACGGTTACAAACTTTTCTGACGCCGTCAAAGTTTCTCACCCTCAGCCTGCTGTACGCCGTTATTGAGATGGCTATAATCGGCGCACTAAATTTTCCGCATTCAAGGAGTATTTCATGCAACGCATTTATCGGTCGGCCCTTGTAATCGCTTTGTGCCTGGGCTTAGCGGCGCTGCTTCAAGGTTCGCACGACACGCAAGCCCAACAAGTGACGGCCTATGACGTAAAAGCCAATTACACGAAATCAGAGCATCAGATTCCGATGCGTGACGGCAAAAAACTTTTCACCGTCGTCTATACGCCCAAAGATGCTTCGCAAAAATACCCTTTCCTGATGGAGCGCACGCCTTACAGCGCGGGGCCTTATGGCGCTGAGAATTACAAACGCGGCTTGGGGCCATCAAATCGCTTTGCGCCCGAAGGTTACATCTTCGTTTATCAGGACGTACGCGGGACGTTTATGTCAGAGGGCGAATTCGATGACGTGCGGCCTTTCAACGCGAACAAGAAAACCGCGACTGACATTGACGAAGCGAGTGACACTTACGACACGGTCGAGTGGTTGCTGAAAAACATCCCGAATCACAACGGGCGCTTGGGCGAATACGGCATTTCCTATCCGGGTTTTTATACGACGATGGCGGCGCTGGCTGACCATCCGGCCATCAAGGCCGTCTCGCCGCAAGCGCCTGTGACGAACTGGTTCATAGGCGATGACGATCATCGCAACGGCGCGCTGTTTCTGTTCGATTCGTTCAATTTCAATATGATGTTCGGCATGCCGCGCCCTGAGCCTACGCAAATGCAATGGAAGCCCTGGAGCATGGATTCGCCCGATGCTTACGAATTCTTTTTGCGCTTGGGGCCGGTGGCGAACGCCCAGAAAAACTACTTCAAGGGCAAGAACAAATACTGGAACGACGTAACGACGCACGGAAGTTACGATGCGTTTTGGCAGGCGCGTACGCCAGAGCCGCACCTCAAGCAACGTGCACAAAAGAACTGGCCCGCGATTATGACAGTCGGCGGATGGTTTGACGCAGAGGATTTATACGGCGCGCTGAAGACTTACGAGAACGCTGAAAGCAACGCGGGCAAGCTGAAAAATACGTTGGTGATGGGGCCGTGGAGCCACGGCGGTTGGAGCGGTGAGGGCGAAGCGTTGGGGAGCATTCGTTTCGGCGAAAAGACCGGCGCATGGTTTCAAGAGAAGCTCGAATTTCCCTTCTTCAATTTTTATCTAAAAGACAAAGGCGAGTTCCGCGAGACCGAAAGAGGCGCAGACGTGTGGGCTTTTCGCACGGGCGCGAACGAGTGGAAAAGTTTCGCGCAATGGCCTCCGGTTGAACGTCAGGTCAAGCCGCTTTACCTACAAGCGAATGGCAAGCTCGGATTCGATGCGCCACCCAATGCAAGAGAAAGCAGCAAAGACGCTTTTGATGAATACGTCAGCGACCCGATGAAGCCGGTTCCCTTCTCGGCGCAAATCGCCAACCGGCGTGGCGGCGGCTATATGATCGAAGACCAACGCTTCGCGGCGACGCGGCCTGACGTGATGGTTTATAGCAGCGACGCATTGACCGAAGCCGTCACGCTGGCAGGGCCAATCAACGCCGAGCTTTATGTTTCGACCACTGGCACGGACGCTGACTTCGTCGTCAAAGTCATTGACGTTTATCCGAACGACGCGCCCAACGATGCGCCGCAAGGCCAACAGGTGAAGATGGGCGGATTTCAAATGCTGGTGCGTGCCGAAGCAATGCGCGGCAAGTTCCGCAACGATCTGTCGAAACCCGAACCTTTCAAACCCAATCAACCGACACTGGTGAAAGTAACGCTGCAAGACGTACATCACACCTTCAAGCCCGGACACAAAATGATGGTGCAGGTGCAAAGCTCATGGTTCCCGCTGATGGATCGCAATCCGCAAAAGTTCGTAGACATTTATAACTGCGCGGAAAGCGATTTTCAGAAAGCGACGCATCGCGTTTATCGTTCAGGCAAGCTGGCCTCACGGCTGCAAGTCGGACTCATCAAATGAAAGTATGTAGTACCGCCTTTAGGCGGAATGTATCGCATTACCAAGACATTACGCCTAAAGGCGGTACTACATGCACACGCAAGCAATGCTTCAAACCCTGTTGCCCCGCAAACTTTATACGACCCGCTGGCGCTGGTTCTGGCTGGGCTTTTTGCTATTGGCTCCGCTGGCTTATGGTGCTGGCGTTTGGTTGTTGCTGCGCACCGACCACAACGCCCGCGTAGGTTTTGCGCTGGATCGCAGCCAATACATCGCGGTGGCGCGTGATTACGCGCGGCAATACGGCGTCAATGCCGCAACGTGGTCAGCCCTCGTTACTACCGAACCGAATGACGATTTATATTTCTATCAGCAGGCGCACCTCGCCGCGCCCGTCTGGCAACACGTAGCGCCCGTCGTCGTCAAAATCGCGTTGCACAACGATGAGGGCAACGAAGCCTTCGAGACGTTTATTTATCCCGATGGCCGCGCGTTCGGATTTGCTCGACATGTGAAAGGGACGCTCTCGATTCCCCCCATTGCCGAGCCGGAAGCGCGCCGTTTGGCCGAAAGCCTGATGCGACAGCGTCCAGAAGCTCTGTTAATTCCGCCCGACGCCACGCCGCGACTCGAAGAAAGAACCGGCAGCGACAATTTGCGCCGCGAATATCGCTGGAAGTGGCTGACACCTGACACGCCTGACCTGCCGACTGAAACCGTCATCGCGTTGCAAGGCACACAACTGATGCAGTCCGACATCAGGGCGCGCATCGAACGCGGCCCCGCGACCAGATACTTGCGCGAAATGACGCCGTTCAAAATTACCTGCAATGTGATTTTCTGGTTGATGTTGATCGTGCTGGCCGGTTTGGGCGTCTTTCGTTTTATTAAACGCGCGCGGCAAAAAGAACTCTCTGCGCCGCGCGTGATTTTCGTTTCGGTGTTTGCGGCGTTTCTTTTCGTTATCGTCATCGTCCTGACCGACACCGCCGGTTATGACGTAGCGTTGCAACTGCCAGGGCGAAACTTTCAACTCATTATTCTCGCCACGTCGCTGGTGATGTTCGGCATCCTGGGCGGACTCATGGGCCTGGGTTATGGCAGCGGTGAGGGCGACATACGCGAAGCCTATCCGGGCAAGTTGACGGCACTCGATGCTTTCATCACCGGGCGAATCTTATCCCGCAACGTGGGGCGTTCAGTCTTATGGGGCGCGGCGTGGGCGAGTTGGCTGACGCTGGGCACGTTGCTGATTCATTCGCTCTGGCACACGAACCCGCTGGCGGGCGATGAATATTCGCCAATTCTGATTATGGCGATTTCGCGTTCGCCGTTCGTGTCTTATCTGTTGCTGTGGCAAAGCGAAGTTATTCAAACATTGGTGTTGACGTTATTGCTGCCGCTGCCGTGGTTGCGCCGCCGCTTCAAATCGGAGCGCGCCATTTTGATTTGCCTCAGCGTCATTGCATGGATCGCCTGCCAGACTCCTTCTATCCCTTATCGCCCGTGGAGCGCCGCACTGATCTTTGCTGCGTTGCAGGCGGCGGTCATCATCCTCTCGTTTCTAAAATTCGATTTGATGACCACGGCGACCGCGCTCGGACTGACGATTTTTACGCGCTATGTTTGGGTGTTGTATGGGCAACCTTCCGCCAGCCTGAACCGCACAGCGGTGGCGCTGCTGGCGACGGCGAGCGCAGTGTTAGTCGTGGCGACGGTTTGTGCGTTCAAAGGCAAATGGTTCCGCGATGAAGAGGTACGTCCGGTTTACGCCAAACTCCTGGCCGAACGCCTTTCGTTGCAAGCTGACGTATCTGCCGCGCGCGTCGCGCAAGAACGCCTGTTGCCGCAAACGCTACCCGCTTCGTCGCGCTATGCCGTCGCGGCAGCGTGCGTGCCTGCGCACGAAGTCGGTGGCGACTTCTTCGATTTCTTCGAGCCTGACAGCGAACGCCTCGGCGTGCTGGTGGCCGAAGGCGGCGGACGCGGTTTGGGTTCGGCGCTCACCATCGCTTTTGCGAAAGGTTACCTGATGCCCAAACTCACGAGCCGCGCGCAAGCTGCTGGGCGCGACAATTCGCCCGCCGAATCGTTGCGCGGGCTGCAAACACAAATGAACCAGATGCTCGACCGTGACGAGGCCTCTGAACAAAACATCGGCTTGGCTTACGCCGAACTCGACACGACCGACGGCACGTTGCGTTACGCGCGCACCGGCACTTATCCGCAGGCGTTGGTCATCCGCAAAAACAGCCAGCAAGCCGAAACCATCAGCGAACACCAACTGCGTTTTGCCGTACCGAATGCTGAGAACGAAGTGATCGTTTTGCAGGAAGGCCGCGCGACACTCGAACCCGGCGACAGCGTCATCCTGTTCACCGGCGGCTTGGCCGATGCGTGGGAAGAAAAAAATCAAACACCCGCCGAAGCCGCGCCACGCCTGTTGCATCAGCACGGACACGCACACAGCACCGACCGCTTGCAACACGCGCTGCACGAGGAAATCGGCGCGTGCGCGCAACTCGTACGCAAACAGGGATGGGGCGACGACCTGACGGCAGTCATTATTCGAATGGAATGAATCGGTTGTCGGTTGTCGGTTGTCAGTTGTTGTTCGCTATCAGTCAGGAACTGGTAATCAGCACCCGCAACCGGCAACCGGCAACCGGCAACCGACAAATATGAATTCACGTTACCGATGGGATGGCTTGTGGCAATACGCCTTGCTGGGCGTAGCGGGCTTCGTGTTGTTCGGCTGGCTGTTTCAGCGTTATTCGCCCGCGCCGCATTTGAATGTCACGCTCGACCGTGCCGCCGCGATTGCGCGCGCGCGAACGATTGCGCAAGAACTGGGCTGGCCGGTGGACGATTGGGAAGTGCGCGCGTGGAGTACTGACGCGCCGGATGAAGTGATGTATTACGGCACGCGCAACCCTGAGCCAACGGTCAAGCAATGGCTGCCGCCGGTGCGTTTCAACGTACACTTTCGTTCGCTCACTTCGCCGCAAACCGTTCGGGTGCGGTTGGCGGGCAATGGGCAACTCATCCGCTTTGACAGCCCGCAATCTTTCGCTGACGACGACGAACGGCCCGGCGCATCCGGGCCGCCGCCGCCACCACGCCCGCGCGGTGGTCCCAGACCTTCCCCCTCGCCCAAAGCCGAACAGGCTTCGCCCGCAAATGTGCAACTCGCCGAACAAGCCGTGCAACGTTATTTTCAAGCGGCGGCGTTCAGCGGCGCGCCGACGCTCACCAATACGCGACAGGGTTTCGATTTCTCGTGGAAGAAAAATTTCCCGAACGACCCGCGCCTCACGCTCGAAGCGGAAGTCGAAATCGCACAAGACCGCGTAAGCCAACAAGACCGCGTGCAGCGCGTTGATCTCTCGCCTCAATTCACATCAGCCTTTCAAACTGAAGCCAGTCAGGCCGATGAATCCGATTTCATCAAAGGTTTAACCATCGGAGCCGTGGTCTGGATGCTG
>JANNUY010000450.1:0-3974 GCA_031414155.1 Acidobacteriota bacterium | reverse complement strand
GATAAAAATTCGCCGTGCCCTGATCGGTGAATTGTTTGTAGTAAACATAGCGCGCCGAAAAATTATTTTTCGCCGTCACCTGATGATCGAAGCGCATCGTGTGATTGTTCAGGTTGCGCTTGTTCGAAACCGCGCCGAAATCATTGTTCTGGTTGTTGTTTAGGTTATCGGGCGTGCGGTTGGGCAGCGGATAAAACTTCAAAATGTTTTTTGAAACCGCATCAATACGATTGGCCGGAATGATGTTGTTCGGGAATTGATCGCGCAAAAAGCCAGTGCCATTGGGGTTGGCGCGTGTCGTGGCCGGGTCATAAACCTTGATGACCGTACCCGTATTGTTTTTCAATTGCGAGAAATCGCCGTTGCGCATGGATTCGGTCGGCATCGTGTAAAAACTCGTCGCGCTGGTGATGAACTGATAGCCTTCGTAATTGTAAAAGAAAAAGCTGCGGTCGCGCCCGTCATAACCCGGCACCACTTTGAGACCCGGCAAACGAATTGGGCCGCCAATCGCGCCACCGTATTGGTTATAACGCAAGGGCGGTTTCTTGCGGCCTGCGCGATTGTTCGCCCACGAGTTCGCATCAAGCGCGTCATTGCGAAAGTATTCATAGAGCGAGCCGTGATATTGGTTCGTGCCCGATTTGGTCACCAGGTTGACGACGCCGCCAAGCGTGAAGCCGAACTCAGCCGACATCGCGCTGCTTTGCACTTTGAATTCCTGCACCGAATCTACGTTAGGGTTAATGCTCACGTCAGGGATGTAAGGGTTGGTGCTGCTCAAACCGTCCACCGAGATATTGTTGCTGGCGAGCGGGCTGCCGTTGATGCGAATCAACGAAACCTGAGTGCCGCGATCACCGAATCCGCTCGCCGTCGGCCCATTGCCTGATTGCACAGCGGGTGACAACAGCACCAACGAAAACGCATTGCGTCCGTTGAGCGGCAATTCTTGTACGCGGCGGTTTTCGATCACCTTACCCAGCGTCGCCGTCGTCGTATCAACCAACGCGCCTGACCCGGCCACTTCAATAACTTCCGTTACCGCGCCAGTTTCAAGTACGGCGTTCAGTTGAGCTTTCTGGTCAACTTCCAACACGATGCCGCTGCGCAGATATTTTTTGAACCCTTCCTTCGTCACCGTCACGTTGTAAGTGCCAACGATCAACGCATTAAGACTGAATGCACCTTCGGCATTCGAGACGGCGTTGAAATTGAGATTGGTGTTGACGTTGGTGATGACGACTTGTGCGCCGGGTACGACCGCGCCGGTTTGATCGGTCACGGTGCCAAGAATGGTGCCGCGTCCTTGTTGGGCCGAGACCGGAGCCGCACACAGCAAAGCCGCGGTCAAAATCAAAAAAATTTGTAGATAAGTTTTCATAGTGAATCTCTGGCTAACCGGCTAATGCCTTGTGCCTGATAAGTGTTTGCGCATTCAGTGCACGGCTTTGCTTACGTCTTCGAGCAAGGAAGCGCCGCCGCGTTTGATGTGTTCGCGGATGGCGCGTGTGACGGCTTCCGCATCTTTCTGTTCGAGCGCGCGCACGATGGCGCGATGTTCTTTTTGTTCCTGCGCGATGCGAGCCGTCCAGTTTTCTGAACGGTAATGAATGCCCGCCACTTGAATCGGTACGCGCAAGCGATGATACGTTTCAGCCAGTTTGCGATTGCCTGAGAGCGTCACGATCAGGCCGTGAAATTCGAAGTTCAATTCGAGATGGGGGGCGACCTCTTTCGATGCTTCCATGGCGACAATCAAGGCGCGCAATTGAGCTATATCGTTTTTCGTTACCCGTTCGGCGGCCAATTCGCCCGCGAGCATTTCGAGTGCGCGGCGTACTTCAAACGTCTCAGCCAAATCGAGCGCATCTACGCGGCTGACAAAAGTGCCACGCTGCGCCTGCACCTCAAGCAAGCCTTCGGTCGCCAATCGCCCAATCGCCTCTTTCACGGGCATCTTAGAAACCTTGAGCCGCTCGACCATTTCACCCAGATCAAGCCGCTCGCCGGGCGCGAAACGTCCGGTCAGAATTTCGCTGCGCAAGTGGTCATAAATCTGATCGCTCAATGTCGTGCGCGTAAGCACAAAACTGTTTGCCGCTGTGGACATAATGAAACCGCCTTCTTTACCCAATGCGCTGACAAATCTTGCAGATGAAATGATTGCAGCTAATATGTTAGATGATTACATACTAAAAACCACGCCGCTTTCTGTCAACCCTACGCGCGGTGATAAACCGCGCGCCGCGCTGTTAATCAGTGAAGTGACGCGCCGCCACGTTGTAAAATTTTCAATTTCAGCCGAAATTACGGCTCAAACCGCAATTCGCACTATCAAGCTCTGACTCTCGCCACGAGAGGCCACGAGAAGTTTGGCAACCATTTCTAACGGGAACTTTATGCGATTCAAAATCATCACCTACTGTTTTTGTTTACTTCTGGCGCTGCCGGTAAGGGCTACGCAACCCCTGGCCGCCACTCCGCCCAACGTAATTTTTATTCTGGCTGACGATCTGGGCTACGGCGATTTGGGCAGCTACGGGCAGACATTGATTCAAACGCCCCACCTCGACCGATTAGCCAAAGAAGGCATGCGCTTCACGCAGTTTTATGCGGGTTCGACCGTATGTGCGCCTTCGCGCGCGGTGTTGATGACCGGACGGCATATGGGGCACGTCAGCGTCAGAGGCAATGCGGGCGGCACGAATATGAGCATTCAAACTTTGCGCAAAGACGAACGCACCGTCGCACGCGTATTCAAAGACGCAGGCTATGCCACCGCGCTGTTCGGCAAATGGGGCTTGGGTGAAATCGGTTCTGACGGACATCCGAACCGCGCGGGCTTCGATGAATTTTTCGGCTTTCTTAATCAGTCGCACGCGCACAACTATTGGCCTTCGTGGTTGGTGCATAACAGCGAACGGCATCCGCTGCGCAACATAGCATTGCAAGAAAACGAAAGTGGCGCGGGCTGGGCGAAAGAGAAACTTGATTACGCGCCCACGGTGATTTTCGATAAGGCGCAACAATGGGTCGAGGTTCATCATCGCAAACCGTTTTTCCTATACCTTGCGACTACGTTGCCGCACGCCAACAACGAAGCCGCGCGTGGCACGGGCAACGGACAGGAAATTCCTGATTACGGAATTTATAAAGACAAAGCCTGGCCTGACCCCGACAAAGGACAAGCCGCAATGATTTCGCTGCTCGATGCGCGAGTCGGCCAGTTGCTCGCGCAACTTAAGCGGCTCGGCCTCGAACGCAACACGCTGGTGATTTTCACTTCAGACAACGGGCCGCACCATGAGGGCAAAAACAATCCGAAACTTTTTAAGCCCGCCGGACCGTTGCGCGGCATGAAACGCGCTTTGTATGAAGGCGGCGTGCGCGTGCCTTTCATCGTGCGTTGGCCGGGCAAGATCAAAGCCAATACGATTAGCGATCACCTCGGATATTTCGGCGACGTGCTGGCGACGGTCAGCGAGTTGACCAAACAGCGCTTGCCTGACGGGTTAGATTCGTTGAGTTTTCTGCCGACGTTGTTGAGACAAAAGCAATCAGCGCAACACCCATATCTTTACTTCGAGTTTTATGAACAGGGCGGCAGGCAATCAGTGCGGTTCGGCAACTGGAAAGCCATTCGCCAACCAATTTTTACGGGCAAGGTCGAGCTTTATGATTTGTCGAAAGACCTCGGCGAGACGAAAGACCTCGCGTCACAGCAACCTGCACTGGTTGAGCAAGCGGTGAGATTCATGAACGAGGCGCACGTGAACGATCCGAACTGGAAGGCACGTGATTGAACCTGAGTAAGTACACCGGAAACTATGTTTCATTGCATGTATTCTTCGCCGCGGGGCGGCGGTTGAATTTAGGTCGTTTACGGCCTGTAACGAACGACGTGGGGTTCGCGTCCCCGCGGGACGATTGAATCTGACGCGCCTGATTCAATCGTCCCGCGGAGACGCGCG
>JANNUY010000449.1:0-6944 GCA_031414155.1 Acidobacteriota bacterium | reverse complement strand
CGCCCGCTGACGAAAAGCGATTTTCAAGGCGGAGCGCCGCGGCCCGGCAATTTGTTTTCGCACGACGATCAACAGTTGCAGATGCAAACTTCGTTGTCGCAGGGGCCGGGCAACGGAGCCACGGGTTGGGGCGGACGCACCGCCGATCAAACCAACTCACTCAACGGCGGCAGTTTCTTCCCGATGGAAATTTCGCTGTCGGGGCAAGCGATGTTTATGAATGGCGTCACGCAACGTCCGCTTGTGCCCAGCGGCAATGGCGGCAGTGCGCTGTCGGGGTTCTCTGATTCGACCGCGAACAAGGCGCGTTATCTGGCGTTGCGCAACCTGCTCAATCAAGACAACCACCTGACGCTGGTCGGCGCGAGCAACAACGTATTGCGCAGCGGGATAGACAATATCAATACGTTAAATCAAGCCTTGAACGGCGTGACATTGACGACGCCTTTTCCCGGCAGCGGCTTGGGCAATCAGTTGCGGCAGATTGCCCAAATCATCAAAGCCCGCACGAGCATTGGGCTGCAACGGCAAATCTTTTTCGCTTCGATGGGTGGCTACGATACGCATAGCGGACAGCTCGGTTCGCACAACGGATTGTTCACCGAACTGAGTCAAGCGATGAAAGCGTTTTATGACGCGACGGTTGAGTTGAACATTGCCAACAGCGTCACGTCATTCACGCTGTCTGATTTCGGGCGGACGTTTCAACCGGCAGCGGGCGCGGGTACGGATCACGCCTGGGGCAGCCACCATTTGATTATGGGCGGCGGCGTGCGAGGCGGCGATTTTTACGGACGCTTCCCCAACCTCGCGTTGAACGGCCCCGATGACACGAGCCGCGAAGGCCGCTGGATTCCTACGACTTCAGTGGATCAATACGGCGCGACACTGGCGCAATGGTTCGGATTGCCAGCGACGGCGGTGGCGAGCGTGTTTCCGAACCTCGTGAATTTCGGGGTGCGAAACTTAGGCTTCGTGGTTTAGCCCGGATACGCGGGCGCCCTCGCCCGCTCAATAAAAAAGCCGCACAGTGTTCCAAATCCCTTACTTTCGCAATGCGAGAGATAAGGGAAAAGGAACGCTGCGCGGCTTTTTTTTCTTAGCGGGCGGGGACGCCCGCGTACCCAAGCTAGAACGTCAACTTCAACAGGTAACGAACGACGCGACCGCCACCATCACCGAATTGCGGTTGCAGGAAGTTGCCGCCCGGCGAAGTGAACACCGTCGCCGATGGTCCCGCCGTCGCAGGCGAAAACGGACTGATGCTCGCCGTGCCGTAATTCGGACGATTGAACGCATTGAACATCTCGGCGCGGAATTGCAGCCCTAAACGTTCAGTGACGCGGAAGCGTTTTTGCAGCGTGAAATCGAAAAGATTCGTGCCCTTCGTGCGTTCCGTGTTGCGTCCCAACGTACCCGTACGACCCGTGTTCGCCAGCAAGCCGACATAACGCGCCCGTGCCGGATCAATAAACGCCGGAAGCAGCGCGCCGCCCGCCGTCGGGTTTGTGCGGCTTACGTCATCAGGGTTCGTATAAAACACGCCCGTCGTTTCTCCGTTCGGCCCACGATTGGTGGCCGACGCGGTGAACGGAACGGCGCGTACGCCCTTCTGTCCCTTCGGATTGAAATCAGGCCGGTCGTTATTGCCGCCTACGCCGTTCGAGTCTTGCCCGTTGGCAACGGTGAAAGGCACGCCCGTCTCAAACGTCGTTATGCCTGATACCTGCCAGCCGCCCAACGTCTGTCCGATGATACCTTTCTGATCTTTCAGGAAAGGCAATTCCCAAACATAAGTGATAGAGAGGCGATGCGTACGGTCAAACAGCGAAACCGCGCGGTCGTTGCGTTCGCCGCCCAATACCAGCGGGATGATCGGCAACGAACTGTTGACCAAGCCTGCCGAAGCAAAGACTTCGCTCGCATTGTCTATCAGCTTCGAGAACGTATACGCACTCGTCACGGCTACGCCTTTGGTAAAGCGGCGATTCACTGACAATTGCGCGGCGTGATAAGACGACGAGCCGCTGTTGGCGCGAATCGTGCGTCCGCCTTGCAGGTTGTCCAGACGCAAGCTCGTTGCGCCGGTATAACCCGCTGGCGTAATGCGTTGTGCCAGCGGAACCAGCGGATTACGGTCTTCGTTCGTATACAGTTTCGTGCCTTTCGAGCCGACATAAGACAAATCCATCAGCAAGCTCGCAGGCAGTTCGCGCTGCACGCCCAGCGACCAACGCTGGAAGTAAGGATTGACCAGATTCGCGTCAACCAACGTTTGCGTGTCGAGCGGCGACAACGCACGCGGCACACGCGGGAACGCACTCGACAACACCGCCAAACCGCGCGGTGCAGTCGTGGCGTTCGCCACCGAAGGTGTCGAAGTCGCTACGACGTTCGGTGCCGAAGCCGCCGCGTTCGAAGCGATGTTGTTAAAGAACGAGTCGTAACCGATTTGATAACCGCTGCGCACGACGGTCTTGCGGTCACCGACCAACCAGCCCAATACGCCGTCTTTGAACGAAGGCGAATAGGCAATGCCCAACGTGGGAGCCCAGTTGTTGTTATCTGCCGCCGCTTTGCTGGGCTGTTGATAAGGCCCCGTCAACGTGACCGGATCAACATTGAACAAACCCGTGAAAGCCGCGGTGCGCACTGAGTTCACCGGATTGCCGAAGTTCTCATAACGTACGCCCAAGGTCAGCGTCAGGGCGTTATTCACGCGCCAGCGATCTTGCGCGAAATAGGCCTGACGAAACAGTTCAGGGTAATAACGCGGGCTGCCGAAATCACGATTGGCGCTGCCACCGTCACCGCCGAAATCGTCCAGATAATTTGCCAGGCCGGTGAAACCGGTGGTCGCTGAATAGACCAGCGAACCGCGTTCATTGATCGGCGCGAACTGGCGCGAACGCTGTTGCAACAAATCAAATCCGGTGCGAATCGTGTGATTGCCGCGAATGAAAGTCACCGTGTCTTGCAACACATAGTTGTTAGCAATGCGGCCTTGCGGCAGGTTGGTTTGAATGCCGAAATTGAAGCCCGAACCGGTCACGTTCGTCACACCGGCAATCGTCGTCACCGGCAAGGTCTGAGCCAACGCGCTGGGCGGATTGAACGGGAACGACAACGCAATGCGGTTGTATGACAAACGCAATTCATTCGTGAGGCTGGGCGTAAACACATGCGCTTCGCTAATCAGGAAGTTTTGAAAGCGATTGGCTTGGCTAGTGGTGAAACCAGGCAAGCTCAACGTCGCGCCACCCACCGGCGCATTCTGATCGGAGTAAAGATAACGCCCTTGTAGTTGCGATTTTTCGCTGACCTTGTGATCAATGCGATATTGCATTTGCGGCTCGACATAAGTTTGCGCAAAGGCCGTCACCGCCGTGCCAAATTGCACATCAGGGCGATTGTTGCCTAACGCAATGTTGCGCAAATTGGCGACGCCTATGGTTCCGTCGGTGACTTGCAACAACGAATCCAAACGCGGATTTACGCCCGTCGCTGCCAAGCCACGTAACGTCGCACGGCCCGCCGCCGTCGGCACAAAAACCGTCGCGGTGGAGTTCGACGCTTGACGTTGATTTAAGTAACTCACAAAGAAAAACGTGCGATCTTTGCCGTCATACAACTTCGGCAATTTCACCGGCCCGCCAATCGTGCCTGAAAAAAAATGCTCGGTGCCATAAGGCGCATAGCCGCGCGTTTGCAACGACGGAGAAAGCGATTGCGTATTCGTCAACGCATCATCGCGCGTCGAATCGTATTGCCACGACGCTGTGCCATGGAGGCTATTCGTGCCAGCTTTGGTAATCACGTTATTTACTGCGCCACCAGCACGTCCGAATTCGGAGTCATAGTTTGAGGTTTGCACCGACACCTCTTGCACGGCGTCAGGGTTCTTGATCTGAAAGCCCTGCCCACCAATCGAAATATCGTTATTCTCAGTGCCATCAATCAAAAAGTTATTCGAACGTCCGCGACTGCCGTTCACCGAAAACGTGCCGACGCCGAAGCCGAAACGATTAGTCGAAACGCCCGGCAGCGTTAAGGCCAACGCTACGGGATTGCGTAATGCGATGGGCAATTCAACTATGCTTTTTACATCAATGTTGCCGCCGCGTACCGGCGCTTCGGTTTGCAACAACGCACCTGATTCGGCGGTTACGTCCACCGACATTTCGGTCGTACCCGGCGCGAGCGCCGCGTCCACCGTTGCCGTCAGATTCGCGCTGACATTGACGTTGCTTTTCGTCAACACGGCAAAGCCCGACGCCGTGACCTTGACGGAATACACGCCCAACTCAACGGCGTCGAAACGATAAAACCCTTCGGCGTTCGCCGAAGTCGTACGGCTTACATTCGTTGCCGCGTTGGTCAAGACGACCGTCGCGCCTGACACTACTGCACCTGCTGTATCAGTCACCACACCATTCACCGTACCGCGACTGGTTTGCGCAAAAGCCGATAAACACAGGCTCAAACACAGCGCGAATAAAATTGTCATTCTGCTTTTCATACATTCCCTCCTTAGTTTTTAGTCCAGAAAATTGGCTGCGAATCCAACCCATCGCTGTCAAAGCGATGTGGATACACATCCAATTTCAATGAAGCATCTTCGTTAGCAGAGAAGCGCAAGCACTGTTCCAAGACCGCAATGATTGAGGTTCGCGCGTAGGGCGTGCGATTAGGCGAAGGGCTTGTGCGAAATTATGGATAATGTTGCTGAGTTCGTATGAGAAGGCCGTAACCGCAACGAAAAAGCCCGTCAATTCGCATTGACGGGCTTCAAGTTTTTTGGCGAACGATGGCTGTCGTTTCAATTCGCAGCGGCTTGGGCAGACGCGACGCAATGCTTGTCGAAGGCGGCTTTCAACACGTCAGCGATTTGGTCGGCGCTGCGGCCTTCGATCTCGAAACGTTGCAGCATCCACACCAGCTTGCCCTCTTTCAGCAAACCGATAGAAGGCGACGAAGGCGCGTAGCCCGTGAAATATCCGCGTGCCTGATTGGTCGCGTCAACGTCGGCTCCGGCGAAGACGGTAATGCTGCGCGCGGGCTTCGTCGCGTGTTGCAAGGCTTGCGCGATGCCGGGACGCGCTTTGCCAGCCGCGCATCCGCACACGGAATTGACAATGACCAGCAACGCACCATCGGTATCTTTGACAGCGGCGTCTACGGCTTCGGGCGTGCGGGTTTCTTCGACGCCAAGGCGCGTGAGGTCTTCACGCATGGGTTTAATCAACATTTCGGGATAAGGCATAAGTTCTGTTTTCTCCTTCGGTTCTCTGTGCTTGATGAATAGTTGCGCGGCGAATCTGCCGACGCGCACGGATGTTACGAAGCAAGCGAGGCGGAAGCAAGCTACGCAACGATTTGGCTAACGCGAATTCCTTTCACGCAGGGCTTGTTTTAGTATGGCGACGTTTCAATCCAATCTGTTAACCAAAGAAACAAACTGTTATGCAAATCAAAAAATCACCCGTAGTTCACGATGTCGTCATCATTGGTTCAGGTGCATCTGGCGGAATGGTAGCTTGGAATCTGACGCGCAAGGGCATCAACGTATTGTTGCTCGATGCGGGCAGCCAGTACGACCCGAACAAGTATTGGATGGCGTTGTTGCCTTACGAACGGCGCGAACGCCAGCAACGCGGCGAACGTCCTGAGTTGGGGTTTCTTGATACAAAAGAGCAGCCTTATCTCACGCCTGAAGGTAAGCGTTATGACCTTTATCGCGTGTGGGGGCACGGCGGCAAGACGAATATGTGGGGACGCGTGTCGCTGCGCTATTCTGACGTAGACTTTAAGGTCAACGATGGTTACGGCATTCCGTGGCCGTTTGAATACAAAGACCTAAAGCCTTATTACGACCGCGTAGACCAACTCATCGGCGTATGCGGCGGCGATGATGACAATGAAACATTGCCGGGCAGTCAGTTTCATCAACCTGCGCCCGCTCCGCGCTGTGGCGAAGTGTTGGTGAAAAAAGCAGCGGCTGGCGTAGGCATCAAGATCGTTGCCGGACGCCGCGCCAACCTGACTCGTCCGTTGAATGGACGCGCTGCTTGCCATTATTGCGGCGATTGCGGCGCGGGTTGCACGACCAGCAGTTTCTTTAACAGTGCGTTGCACTTGCTGCCTGCCGCTTTGCAAACCGGCAAGCTCAAGATCATCAGCAATGCCGTCGCAGGGCGCGTGTTGGTTGATGCAAAAACCGGCTTGGCGAACGGCGTGCAATACTTTGATCGTTACTCAAAAATAGAGGCGCAAGTGCGCGCCAAAGTCGTCGTCGTCGCGGCTTCTTCCGTTGACTCAACGCGCATCCTGCTCAATTCAAAATCGGCGACTTACCCGAACGGCATCGGCAATACGTCAGGCGTGTTGGGCAAATATTTTACTGAGCAATTCCGCTTTCATGTGCAGACATTTTTGCCCGAATTGCTGGGGCGACCAACGACGCATGACAGCGGCATCGGGGGCGAACACGTTTACATGCCGCGTTTCAATCATCGCGGAGCCAAACGTGATTACGCGCGCGGTTTCGGCATGCAATTTTGGTCGAGCGGCTGTCAGAACAACGCGAGCTTTGCCAAAAATCTGCCGGGCTTCGGCGGTGACTTTAAGAAAGACGTGTTGCGGCGCTACCACGCGCTGTTTCAGTTTCACCCTTACGGCGAGATTCCGCCGCGTGAAGAGAACCGCATCGAAGTGGATGAAACGAAGTTAGATCAATACGGCTTGCCGATAATGCGCATCGTGCTGAATTACACTGACAACGAACGCAAGATGTCAGAAGAGATGTATGACACGGTCGAGCAAATCGTTCACGCCGCCAAAGGCGAATTGCTGAACTATCAACGCGGCACGTGGGATCATCCCGGTTCGCCGATTCACGAACACGGCACTTGCCGCATGGGCAGCGATCCGAAAAATTCGATGCT
>JANNUY010000448.1:0-2094 GCA_031414155.1 Acidobacteriota bacterium | reverse complement strand
GCCACCATGCCATTCATTGCGCGCACGACCGAACGCGCGCCGCCTACGCGCGAGCCTGACGGCGTGTAGATGCGGTCTCCGACGGGGTGTTGCGACTCAACCTGAGACTCAACTGAGGATGAGGCGATTAGCATAAGAGTGATGAGCAAAGAGACAAATTTTTGATAAGGCATAAAGGACTCCCAATGAAGTTGAAAGTGATTCCGATTACAACTTATAGCGGATTTTTTTGTTGGGTTGGCTTACCGCCACGTTGACGTTTTGCAAGCGCAAGCTCACATCCGCCGACATCGTTAAGTCAGCGCATTCACCGCGCATCAACTTGGGATAACCCGCCGCCGCAATCATCGCCGCGTTGTCAGTCGTATGAATTGGCGAAGGAATATAAGCCGGAATTTTTAACTCGTCGGCTAAGGCTTTGACTGCCGCACGCAACTCGCTGTTGCAAGCGACGCCACCCGCAAGGATGAGGGTGCGCGGCTGATGTTCGACCGACGCCTTGCGCAACGAACGGACGAGCGCGCGTACGACGGCGTTTTGAAACGAAGCGCACACGTCGAGCATTTGTTCGGACGGATTCGCCACATCGCTGACGGGCTCAATCGCGTTCTCACGCACGTAACGCAACACAGCAGATTTGAGTCCGCTGAACGAAAAATCCAAGCGGCGTTCGGGGTCTTTGATTTCAGCCAGCGGAAAGATAATCGCGCGCGGGTTGCCGCGTTGCGCGAGAGCGTCAATCACGGGGCCGCCGGGATAACCGAGGCCGATGAGTCGGGCGACTTTGTCAAAAGCCTCGCCCGCCGCGTCATCGCGCGTGCGTCCGATTAACTCATAACGTTCAGGTTCGCTGATGAGAAAGATATTGGTGTGCCCGCCCGATACGATCAGCGCGAGCGCCGGGTAGTTTGGCGCGGGGAATTCAAACGCGACTGAATAAACATGGCCTTCGATGTGGTTGATGCCGACGATGGGCTTGCGCGCGGCGAAAGCCATCGCCTTGGCGAAATTGACGCCAACGAGCAGCGAGCCTATCAGTCCGGGGCCTTGCGTGACTGCGATGCCATCGAGTTCGTGCGCCGTGATGTTCGCTTGCTGCAACGCAGCGGCGACTACGCTCTCGATTTTTTCGAGATGTTCGCGCGAAGCGATTTCTGGCACTACGCCGCCATAGCGACGGTGCGTGTCAATCTGTGAATGGATGACGTTAGAAAGTACGCGCGTGCCGTCGGCGATTACTGCCGCAGCGGTTTCGTCACAGGAACTTTCAATGCCGAGCGTTAGCATAGCGGGTTATTCGAACTCTACATCTTCATAAATTTCGCGCAGCGTCAGCTCACAATTGATTGAAACCAGCGTGACGCTGCCATCCATATCGGCTAGGTCTTGTCGTTGCCAGGTATTGCCGAGTCGCGTAAATAACGTCAGATGAGGTTCGGTTTGTGAGATCAGCAAGTATTGCTGTAGCGAAGGGATATCCTGATAGGCTGCTTTCTTTGAATTGCGGTCTTTCATTTCCGTGGTTCTTGAAAGGACTTCAACCAAGAGCGTGGGATTCGTCAGCACATCAATGCCGTTAATCTTTTCGTATATGGGTTTGCCACAAGTCACAGAAACATCAGGATAGCGATAGGGCGGCAGGGCAGGCGTTTTAATTGAAGTCTCACTGCTCAGGGCGCGACAGCCTCCTTTAGCGAGCAAGGTGCGCAAATGATAAAAGACATTATCGGCAGTATAAGCGTGACCTTTCAATCCACCGCTCATACAGACAATGTCGCCGTCCCAATACTCGTAACGTGCCTCGCCTAGCTTTTCGAGCGCGAAGTATTCTTCCAAGGTGTAATGCCTGCGCGGTGCTTCCTCACGTTGAGCTAGCGTCATAACTCCTCCGTTTCTTCCCGATAAATTTTCAGTTTGTTGTGCAGCGTCTTCAGACTGACGTGCAGCAATTCCGCCGCGCGGGTTTTGTTGTTTTTGGTTTTGATGAGCGTTTTGAGAATGAGTTGGCGTTCGGCTTCTTCGAGCGCGATGCCGACGGGCAGGGTGATGGTGTCTTCGACTTTGAGTTGCGTGCTTTCAGAAAAGAGCGAGGGC
>JANNUY010000447.1:0-2417 GCA_031414155.1 Acidobacteriota bacterium | reverse complement strand
CGCAGCTTCATCTTGAACGCCTCGCGGCCTTGCGCGGCAGGCATCCGGGGCAATTGGTCGCGTTGCTTTCGGGCGGAGAAGTCATTTGCCCCGTACGCGGCAACGGACAAGGTGGACGCAATCAGGAATTCGTTTTGCGCGCAGCCTTGCTGTTGAACGAACGCGACGATGTGGTTGTGTTGAGCGCGGGTACTGATGGCATTGACGGCAACAGTCCGGCGAATGGCGCGTTGGCTGATGCAATGACGGTCAATCGTGGCGCATCCGTCCAAATGAATGCGATGGATTTTTTGCAAGGCAGCGATTCGTTCAACTTTTTGCATCGGCTTGGCGATACGATTATCACGGGGCCGACGGGCAATAACGTGAGAGATGTTCGGTTACTATTAGCGAAATAAATTTATGGTATCGCTTTTGGATTTGATGAGCTTAATTTGTGTAGCTGCAACGATCGGTGGCGCGCTTGGTCCTTTGCGGCACGCGCAACGTGGCTGGTTTGCCTATGCGTTTGCCATTGTTGTCGCTGGAGTAATTGGTTTTGTTTTTGCTTGGGCAATGAGATCAGTTGCTTTCTATTACGGTTCTCAGTTTTCCCAAAAACCAGAGGATGAACCGCGGTATGTGAGTGTGCTTTTTATTGTCGGTATGTTTGTCTGGGTTATTGCGGCTGCTTTTTTAGGAGGCTGGTTGACTCATGTGTTGTTGCGTCATCTGTGAGGCTCATGAAAGTTCGCATCGGTATTGACGTAGGCGGTACGTTCACTGACGTAGTCGTGATTGATAACGAATCGCACGAACTCGTCGGGCAACTGAAGCTGCCGACTTCGCACGCGGCGCGCGAGGGCGTAGCACTCGGCATCGTCTCAGCCCTTGAAGAAGCGATGCGCAAGTTCGCCTTGTCAGCCGATGACGTAGCCTTTATTGCGCACAGCACGACGCAGGCGACGAACGCCTTGCTTGAAGGCGATGTCGCCAGCGTAGGCGTGCTGGGCATAGGCTCTGGCCTGGAAGGTTGGCTCGCTAAAAATGCGACGATGGTTCCGCCGATTGCTTTGACCGCGAATAAAAGCCTGAGTGCGCATCACGCATTCGTCAACGCGAAAAACGGCGCGCAAGACGCGGCGATTCAGCAAGCCATCACCCAACTGCAAACACAGGGTGCGCAGGTCATTGTCGCCAGCGAAGCCTTCGCCGTTGACAACGCTGCGCGTGAACAATCCGTCGCTGAAAAAGTAAGAGAACGCGGCTTGCTCGCTACGACCGGTCATGAAGTCAGCAGCCTTTACGGCTTGCGCGTACGCACGCGCACCGCCGTCATCAACGCTGCCATCCTGCCCAAGATGATCGAAACTGCTGAGTTGACCGAACGTTGCGTCAAGGCGACGGGCATCGCTGCGCCGCTGATGATTATGCGTTCTGACGGCGGCGTGATGAGCGTCGGCGAAGTCCACAAGCGTCCGATTCTCACGATGCTTTCAGGCCCCGCCGCCGGCATCGCAGGCGCGCTGATGCACGAGCGCGTGTCAGACGGCATCTTCATCGAAGTCGGCGGCACGAGCGCGGATATTTCAGTGATTCGTGACGGACAACCGGCTACGCGACCCGCGCGCTTGAACGGACATCGGATGTATTTGAATACGCTCGACGTGCGGACGTTAGGCGTAGGCGGCGGTTCGATGATTCGTGTGAGTTCAGTGGTTGCAACCAAAGCAAATTTCAGATTTGAAATCGCAGATGTCGGGCCACGCAGTGCCCACATCGCGGGCTTGCCCTATGCCTCTTTCACCGAACCAGCGGAACTCGAAGGCGGAGAAATTGAAATCATTCAACCCACGGCAGGCGATGAAAGGGATTACGCCGTCATTCGCACGGCGGCAGGCCAGCGCATTGCGATCACGACGACTTGCGCAGCGAATTTGCTGGGACTCATCAACTCTGAACATTTCGCCTTTGGGGATCGGCGTTCGGCGGAAATCGCCTTCACGATATTGAGCGAAAGTTTAGGGCGCGAAGGGAAAGGCGCGAGCGCGACGGCAGAAATCGTGCTTGATCTGGCTTGCCGCAAAATCTCTGCGACCATTGATGAACTGATTGCCGAATACCAACTGGCGCGCGACCAAGTCGTGTTGGTCGGAGGCGGAGGCGGCGCGGCTGCGCTCGTACCGTTCGCCGCCAAGTTGATGAACTTTGAGCATCGCATCGCGCGCAACGCCGAAGTCATTTCGCCAATTGGCGTAGCGATGGCGATGGTGCGCGATACGGTTGAGCGCAACATCGTAGACCCTTCGCCTGAAGACATTTTGAAAGTCCGCCGCGAAGCCGTCGAAGCCGCCATCGCCGCCGGAGCCGTCGCCGCCAGCATCGAAGTCCAGATCGAAGTGGACAAGCGCCGCAACCTCGTGCGCGCGACAGCGATG
>JANNUY010000446.1:0-1232 GCA_031414155.1 Acidobacteriota bacterium | reverse complement strand
CAAACAACTACGGTTTATGAACATACAACGTCGTGACGTACTCAAATTTTTAGCAGGCAGTTTGGTGACAGCCAGCGTGCCATCAATAGCTGCACCGCTTCCCAGCCAAAAGGCGCGCGTCCGTTGGGCGCAGGGCTTTTTGCTGTGGCGCAATTTCAAAAGCCAAACGCTGACGCTGCAAGATGCGTTGAACGACTTGTCGAATATAGGCGCGAACGGCATTGAGTTTTCCCCCATAGCAAACGAACTCGAAAAGTTCGGCTTGACGACGGCGACGTGCAAGGCGCTGCTGGCCGAAAAGAAATTGTCAGTGTCGGGCAATTATTTCAGCGCGCCGTTTTATGACTTAACCAAGCGCGAAGAGATTTTGCAGGAAGCCGCGAAACGATTCGCGTTGCTGAAAGAGTTCAACACCAAACACATCATCATCGGCCCGCCGGGCGTTCCGGCGAATAGTGATCGCTCTGCGCTCATCAAACAGCAAGCCCCGCTGCTAAACGAACTAGGCAAGCGTGCGCAAGACCAGGGTTTAGAAGTCGGTATTCATCCGCATTTGAATACGCTCGTCGAAACGCCTGCTGAAATTGAACTGGCGATGGCGACGACCGATGCGCGTTACGTGCATCTGTCAGCCGACACGGGACACATTCACCTCGCTGGCGGCGACGTATTGGCGATCTGCCGCAAGCACCGACAGCGGCTGAATTACTTTCATTTCAAAGACGGCGTGCGGCCTTTCACGCGGCCTGACTTCAAACCGAACCTGCGTGAGTTGGGCAAAGGCGAAATTGATTTCCCCGGCGTGATGCGCTTGCTCAAAGAGATTCGTTTTAGTGGATGGGTGAATATCGAACAAGATGCAACGACGCTGACGCCGCGCGAATCGGCGACGATCAGTATGGATTACGTGAAGCAGGTGTTGCTGCCCATTTACCGCTAATGAACTCATCCGCCGCATCTCCAATAAACGTTATGCCACCCTGGTATCGCCAAGTCCGCTGGTGGATGCTCGCCCTGTTGTTTTTCGTCACCGTCATCAATTTCGTAGACCGCCAGGCGCTCGCCGTTCTCGGCAATGACATCACCGACGAATACAAATTATCGAACACGGCTTTCGGCACGATTGTCTCGTGGTTTCGTTTCGGCATGATGCTGGGCGAATTCCCGATGGGCATGCTGATGGATCGCGTCGGCGTACGCATCGGCCTCGCCTTCGCCGTGTTGTGGTGGTC
>JANNUY010000445.1:0-4728 GCA_031414155.1 Acidobacteriota bacterium | reverse complement strand
GCCGTCAAAGTCGTGCCACGAACAAATGACTTGCTCCCAACGAATCGGCAGTTGAGTTTTCGCCAGATGTTCGACGAGATCGAATTCGATGTCGGCATAAGCGATGGCGTCCCACGCGCTGAAATCGCGCCAGAAAGCGATGCGTTCATTGAAAGAAATGTCGCGCTGTCCGCCTTGTTCTAGCGGGCGATGCGTGAGGATGAGTGGTTTGTCAGGACGTTGGGCGGCCAGCGCCTTTAATACAAAAGCGACATCAGACTCAGGCAAATAATCCAGTCGCAATTCGATAGCGTCGGCTTGCGCGTCGGCTGCCTGAATCGCGGCGAGAAAGCGTTCGCGGTCGGTTTCAGTGATGGGTACACAAATGAGACGGTCGGTCATAAGTTCGCGCAGTATAGCAAAAGTTGCCATCATCGGGGCTTGCTGGTATTTTGCCGAATCAGAGCTAGTCAAGAAGCAGTCCACACAAGATTCATTTCAATGATTAACCACGCCGCACAACAAAAGGCATAGACGCCTTTTCGTGACGGCAGTGTTTTATTGCGAGGAGACCATTCAATGGAACAACACGAAAACCTTGAACCACCGCAGCGCCGTTCGTTTCTCGGCGTGCTATCGGGCTTGATTGCCGGAGGCATTGGTACCGTTTTGACCGCCACGATTGGCCGTTACGCGTTGCAACCCGCACTCACTGCCGCCGCCAACGATGACAAATGGACGGACATCGGTGCGCTCACCGACCTCGAAGAAGGCAAGTTGGTCAAGAAAAACATCATCGTCGCGCAAGACGCGGGCTGGGGACGATTTGAGTCGCAACGCTCAGTCTGGGTCGTACGCAAAGGCGAGAGCGTCCAATTGTTTACGGCGGTGTGTCCGCATCTGGGTTGTTCAGTGAATGCGCAGGCTGAAAAATTTGTGTGCGCCTGCCACGGCAGCTATTGGGACGCGAGCGGCAAACGCACGGCTGGCCCGTCGCCGCGCGATCTCGATGCGCTCGAACACCGCGTCGAAGGCGGTAAGGTGCAAGTGCGTTATCAGAACTTCAGGCAAGGCGTTGAGAAAAAGGAGGTGATGGCGTAATGGCTGACAACTCTTTATTTGGCAAAGTCTATGATTGGGTGGACGAACGCACCGGCATCAAGGAAATCACCCACGAATTGCTGGACGAACCGATTCGCGGCGGCGCGCGCTGGGCTTATGTGTTGGGCAGCGTGTTGCTGTTTATCTTTTCGATTCAGGTCGTGACCGGCATCTTCCTTACGATGTATTACGTCCCCAGCGCCGATCACGCGCACGCGAGCGTCGCTTACATTCAAAAGGTAGTGCCCGGCGGATGGCTCTTGCGCGGGCTGCATCATTACGGTTCGAGCGCGATGGTGATTATGGTTGTCGCGCATCTCGCGCAAACGTTTTTATTTGGCGCATATAAAGGCAAACGCGAAATCCTGTGGATCGCGGGCGTAGGCATGATGTTGATCGTGTTCGCATTCGGTTTCACCGGCTATTTGCTGGCGTGGGATCAAGCCGCTTATTTCGGCACGAAAGTCGGCACGTCAATCGCGGGAGAAGCGCCAGTCGTGGGACCGATTCAACAGCGCATCATGCAAGGCGGAACCGATCTGACGACAATCACGTTGTCGCGTTTTTTCATGACGCACGTATTCCTGTTGCCGTTGGGACTTGCCGGACTCGCAGCCTTGCATTTGTTTTTGTTCCGCAAAGCCACGCCCGCCGGGCCTTATCATGAAAAAGACAATCACAAGACCGAACGGTTTTATCCCGGTCAGCTTTTCAAAGATTCTGTCGCGATGGGCATCGTGTTCATCGTGCTGGCGCTGTTGAGCAAATACGTGCCTGCTGAATTAGGGCCGATGGCCGATCCTTCATCAGATTATCTGGCGCGTCCGCCGTGGTATTTCATGCCGCTGTTTCAATTGCTGAAATACTTTCCCGGACAACTAGTAATCATTCCAGCCTTCGGCTTGCCGACGGTTTTGTTCGGCGCGCTATTTCTGTTGCCGTTCCTCGACAAAAAGCCGGAGCGCAATCCGTTCAAGCGTCCGATTGCGACGGGCTTGCTGGTGCTGGTCATTGGCGGCGCGCTTGGCTTGATGGCGCTGGCGAAATATGAAGACAACCACAACCCCGATTTCAAAGCCAAACTCGAAGCGCAGGAAAAAGAGAATCACGAGTTCTTTGCCAAGCCCTTTGAGCCGCAAATCATCGGCGGCACCGGCGCAGCAACGACAGGCGCGTTAGCCAAAGTTGCCGAACCGCCAGCGGCCTATGTCGAGAATTGCGCTTCGTGTCACGGCGACCACGGCGAAGGCGCGGCGGTCTTCCCTGCCCTAGTCGGCGTTTCCGCTAAACCGCAACGCACACAAGAAGACCTTTACAAGATTCTTGTGGACGGTGCGCCTTATGGTTTGAAAGCTCCGATGCCTGCGTCTTTCCCCGACATCAAAGACGAAGACAAGAAGAAGATCGCGGAATGGCTCGCCAGCTTGAAGAAATAAGAACAACCCACAGCAAGCAAGTGTTCGCGGTTGAGTTACACAACCTCAACATCTTATGAATCCGGCAGAGGTTTCAGACGCTCGCGTTATCACGCGGCAAGGTCAAGATTCCGAACTCAAAGTATTCATTTCGTCGCGCGACTCGGTTTGCGACGAGTGCGGCGACAAGCTCGGCCATCAGGCGTGGATCACGTTTGTGCATGACAAAGACGCGCTGTGTCTGGCATGCGCCGACCTCGATCATCTCGCCTTTCTCGCGTCAGGCGACGCGGCGCTCACGCGGCGCGCGCGCAAATACTCGACCTTGTCGGCGGTCGTGCTGAAATGGAGCCGCTCCCGAAAAAGATACGAACGGCAAGGGCTGCTCGTCGAAGAAGAAGCCCTAATCAAAGCCGAAGAAGAATGCCTGGCGGACTTCGATCTCAGAGCGCGCCGCCAAGCGCGTGAAGCCGAACGCCGTGAAACGGAAGACCTCGCCTACCAAACGCAGTTCGCCCAACACTTGCGCGAACTCTTTTCTGGTTGCCCGACGGGAAGAGAACAGAAAATCGCGGAGCATGCCTGTTTGAAATACAGCGGCAGAGTCGGACGTTCGGCGGCGGCCAAACAATTGGACGAAGCCGCCATTCGCCTGGCCGTCATCGCGCACATCCGGCATCGTGAAACCAGCTACGACAAGTTGCTGATGCGGGGTTACAGCCGGTCAGAAGCGCGCGCAGAAATCCAAAGCGAAATCACTCAAATTTTGCATCAATGGGGTATCAGGGGGACTATCAAGGGGAGTACCAATGGCTGACCACGGCGAATGGAATCGCAAAGGCGCAGTGTTAAGCGATGTCACTGCCAAAAAGGAATACGGCGTCACCCGCGAGTTTATTGAAGACGGCATTCGCGCGGGCAAGCTCGAATATCGCATCGGCGTAGTCTGGGGGAATCCCTATCTCAGGATTTTGCGTGGCCAACTCGAAAAATACATTGACGAACAACTCGGGCCGAAAGTCATCGCGCAACGCGAATTGGCCAAGGTCAAACATGAAATCGCCGACCTCAAAAAACGGCTGGCGGAATTACAGGCGCGCAAAGCCGAACTCGAAAGCGTGGTGAAATAATTCAGTTATGGCAAAAAACCAAATGAAATCGAGCGACCTCAAACGCTATCTCAGCACCCTATCGAAAGATGAGTTAGTCAACGAGATTGTGGTGTTATTCGGCAAGCTGGATGCGGTGCGCGATTATTACCAAGCCCAACTCGATCCGGCTGGCGACGAGCAGGTCGTAGCCAAATATAAAGCGATTATCGAGAAAGAATTCTTTCCGGCGCGCGGTTTCGGGAAACTCCACTTGCCCGCCGCCAAAAAAGCTATCGCCGATTGCCGCAAGATTTGCCGCAACCCTGCGTCGTCCATTGACGTGATGCTGTTTTATGTCGAGCAGGGTGTGAAGTTCATCAACTCTTACGGCGACATCAAGGAATCGTTTTATATCAGCGGTGAAACCGTTTATGAAGACGCCGTGAAGCTGATTGTCAAACACGAATTGCAGGAAATGTTCCGCGATAGATGCCGAAACATCGTCACGCGGTCGAGTGATTCCGGGTATGGCTTCCACGACCAACTCAGCTACGTTTATCGAACTTACCTATCCTGAATTGAAAGGACGTACTCGCCCTCGCGCACTTCCACTCGTGCGAGTACAGCCTGATGGGTAGCGCAAGGACTACGGCCTGAGTTTCAAGTCCTCGCCGAATGCGGCGTAATCATTGCGACAAAGTCCCGCATCTCGCCAGCGATAAACCGGTCAATTAGCACGCCAGCTTCCACACTCAACGCGCGCTCTTTCTCGTCAGCCTCGGCACGCAGCGTAGCGGATTCTTCAGCGAGATCGGCAATAGCTTCTTCCTCTTTTTCAGCGAGACGGACAACCGGAAACGCCGCAACATCGTTGGGGTCAAGATGAGGGATTGATGTTCCGTATGCGGCACGAATGAGCAACGGACGGCCTAACTCTGGATGCGTCAACGTAACCAGCAAGTAACCTTGGCGAATTTTGTTCGTGTTGGGAATGATACGAATCAAATCGTGCGAGAAGAATGTGTTTTCGTGATGCTCGGTCATCAACATTGCGGCACCGTTCAAACCATAAACTTGTCCTGAACACGCCATCACTATCCAGCCAGCACGTACAAAATAATCGCTGTGACTATCGTCGGGAG
>JANNUY010000444.1:0-3647 GCA_031414155.1 Acidobacteriota bacterium | reverse complement strand
CATGCTCGGTCACAGCGAAATCAAGGCGATGATTACGGCGTTGGGAACCGGCATCGGTAAGGACGATTTCAATATCAACAATCTGCGTTATCACAAGATCATCCTGATGACCGACGCCGATGTAGACGGTTCTCACATACGCACGTTGTTGCTGACGTTCTTTTATCGCCAGATGCCACAGTTGCTCGAACACAAAGTCGAGACGACCGATGAAAACGGCATCGTGACGACTGAAACGCGCGGTTACGTATACATCGCGCAACCGCCGCTTTACAAAATCAAGAAAGGCAAGACGGAGCGTTACATCAAGGATGACCGCGAGATGAATCGCTTCCTGATGAAAAAAGCGACCGATGACGTTTCAGTTACGATCAAAGCCACGGGCGAAAAAATCGAAGGCCGCGAACTCACGACCTTGCTCGAAAAGCTGACCGAGTTCAATAACTTCACGCACAAGCTCGAACGTCGTCTCGGCGAACGCAAGATTCTTGACATCTTGCTTGAGACGATGGCGGGCAAAAACGGCTTGCTGCAAACCGCCGGACGCAAGTTGCACGGCATCTTTGCCAGCGCCGAACTGCTCGGCCAACTCGAAGTCGCACTCGCCGATGCGGGCTACAATACCGAGTTGCTCTCAGACGAAGAACACGGCACTTCGAGCATTGAAGTCAAACTGGCTAATTCCAGCACGACGATCACCATCAACCGGGATATGGCGACGCTGGTCGAGTTTCAGCGTTCGGTCGAACTATACAAAACCTTGCCGCAAATGCAGCAACCGCCTTTTGTCATCACCGAAGGCACGACCGAAACTGAAGTTGCTTCGCGCGACGATATGTTTAACCACATCATCGGCGCGGCGAAAAAAGACTTGCACATTCAGCGTTATAAAGGGCTGGGCGAAATGAATCCCGAACAACTTTGGGAAACAACGATGGATCCCGAAAAGCGTACGTTGTTGCAAGTGCGCATTGACGACGCGGTCGAGACCGACCAGATTTTCACCATCCTGATGGGCGATCAAGTCGAACCGCGCCGCAAGTTCATCGAAACGAACGCGCTGGATGTGAAGAACCTCGACATCTAAATCACGTAAGTAGGGACTGGCGTCAGTGAGCGGCAAAGAGTTCACTGACGCCAAATCGCCGCGAGTAGTAGCCCCAAGCAGGATTTCAATAACAAAGGAATTTGATGTTGCGATCACTATGGACGACCTGAGCCAAACTATTTCTATCCCTGACCACGCGCATAATTGGCTTTTATCTCAGGTGCCACTTTCCGTGAGGTTGTGGCACGTGTTGGAACGATTGTGTTGTCAGTCATTAGGAGACTTGCATGGGAAAACCTACGAACAAATCAGTAAGACTAAGAATTGCGGGCGGAAAACTATTGATGAGTTAGAGGTGTTGGTTCATCAGGTCAATGCAGACGAGTTGCAACGGATTACGGTTCAACCCAAGGCTCCGCAATTGACGGATGTGCTATTCATTCCACAACGCGCGCGCGGCTGGGCCTTGTTTCATTTACCGCTTTCCGTGCGTCTCGCCGGAGTGTTGGAGCAGTGGGGTTGTCGTTTGCTGGGTGATTTGCATGGGAAGTCACTTGCCGAATTACGGAGGCAGAAAAATTGCGGGCGGCGCTCCCTCAATGAATTGCATGAACTGATTCAACGAATACAGGCCGGAGAATTTGACCAGTTCATGGATGCTTCCGCCGATTTTGACTTGGCCTATTTGATCATCAAACTCAATGAACGAATTGGTAACTTGCCTTCCCGCGCGCGGGAAATTTTATTTTCGCGGCTAGGCGCACATGGGCAAGCGCCGCTGACGTTGGAAGAACTGGGTCAACGGCAAGGTCTGACGCGTGAGCGCATTCGCCAGTTGGTAAACAAAGTCACCGAGCGTTTGCGACGCGAAAGCGGCCCGGCACTGGCGTCAGCACTGAGCCAAATTGCGGTGCGTTGCCAGTCTGGCGTTTACCCGCTCACCCCTGATTTATTAGCTCATTGGTTAGGCGCAGAAGTTGCCATTTGCCGGTTCTCGCTACCTTTTTACCTACGGCTGTTTAGCGAGTTTGAACTGAGCCTGCCGGTATGGATCGAAGGTCAAGCGCGCGCCAATGAGGCTGAAGATAAAGCGATTGCGCGTCAGGTGAGAACGCTGTTGAGCCAAGAGACTAAACCGATACCTTTGTGCGCAGTGTTCGATCATTTGCGCGCGCTCAAGTTATTTAGCCAGATGTCGTCAAGCAGTTTTTTAAGGGCGCTGTGGGGCGATTCCTTGTTGCGGCTGGATTTCTCTCAGCCCGAACAACCCACGGTCATCGTTTCCAAACTCAAAACGCGCGAATGGGTTCGTTTGGTGTTAGGGCAGGCGGAACGTCCGATGAAGCCCGAAGAGTTAATCGCTGCGGGGCATAAATTGTTTGGCGTGGGCTTCGAGCCAGTAACGGCGCGTGTGCTTGAAATGCATATGCCGACCTTGGAGGGCTTTTACTTATTGGGGCCGCGTTCACTAGGGTTGCGACAACATATTGAATTGCCCGCCAAGCTGTGGCCGCGAGTCAGAAACGATGTTTACGACTATTTGAAAAGCCGGAAGCGTCCCGCTTCGTCAAGGGATGTGATAACCGAGCAAGTCGGCGATTGGGTGAGGCAAACGAATGCTTACGAGTTAGCCTATGTTTTGCGCGAAGACGAACGCTTTGTTGATCAAGGACGCTTGCACTTTGCGCTCACTGATTGGGGCAAGGAAGAACGTGAACACATTAACGATTTATTGCCTTCGATACTGGCGCAAGTCGGACGCCCAATCAAAGTGAGCGAAATCATCCAGGGCTTGCGTCAGCATCGCTCTGTGCATTCCCCGGGAATGCACGCCATTCTCAAACGCCATCCACAAGTGCGCGATTACGGATATGGGTTCTTCGGTTTAACTGCGTGGGATGAGCGCATGCCGGAGTTGCAGGTGTCTGACGCGCATCTGGTGAATCGAGCCGTTTCTCAGGCTGAGCCGCCTTTGACCTTCGCGGACTTGTGCCGGATTATGGGCATCCCTTCGCGAGGTAAGCTCACAGACCAGTTCTGGCAGACGGTGCAATCGTTACCAAGAGTTTCACGCCAACCAGAGCGGCAACCGCCTGAGACGCGCCTGTCGCATCGCAATTGGAGATTGGAACGGCTGATGGGGTTGATTCTTGAAGAAGCCGTGCAGCCATTGCCGCTTTATGAAATTCATTGGGAACTCAACGCTCGCGTGGGCATCGTCAGTCAGACTCCCGTCGAGTTGGAGCGACTGATTGAGCAAAGCCGCTTATTTGTGCGTGACCGACAAGGCCGCTACCAATTGGCGTCTTGCTTGGTTGAGCGTGTGCCTGAAATCATTGAAGCACGCGAAACCTGTCGCGCATGGCTGGCAGCGCAACGCGAGATCGTAGGTTGCGATGAGTTGTTAGACCGATTGGGAATAGAAGGGCAAACCTTTTCGGCGAGCATGCTTGCCGCTGTTTTACGCGCCGATGAGTCCTTTGAAGAAATCGGCGTGAATCGTTTTCGGGTGAGAAGATGAAGGCTTTAACCAAACCTCAAAAAATTCTGGCAGTGATGAATGACCTGGGTCAGGGGAAAACGCGGGCTTTGTCTTATG
>JANNUY010000443.1:0-7453 GCA_031414155.1 Acidobacteriota bacterium | reverse complement strand
CGGCATAACCAATCACCCCCGGATGCACGAACCAATCCCACCTGCGCAACACAGCCCAGCCTGCCGCATAAATCAACAGCACCAGCAATCCGTCCCCCAGCGCTGCCAGCCCACAGTGCCACCACACCAGCTTGAAACTCTTCATCCCAACGTAGAACGGTGCCTGAACAATCTCCCAGACGTAGTTGATCAAAACGGCTATCACAAACAGGCGTGGAAGCAACCAGGCTAATTTCATCTGCGGTATCTGGATGTCTGAAGCATCTATGTTCATGCTTAATGCGCTTTCCGGCGAACGCGCATTCAATGGCGATGATGCTCCGGCGCGCTAACCACCTGGTCTTTATACATCGCCGTAACTGCATCAATCTCTAGCTCGGTCTTGCCGTCATTCTTGATCATTACCTGGCGGGCTTGTGACACGCCGTGATGTCCTATGTCGTGGCCGGCTGCTCCTTGCGGAAAGCCTCGGCGGTTTACATCCACGCGCTGCCACGCGGCAGCCGGGTCATCCCGCACGAAGATGGCATAGGAAATGTTGTCCTGTTCCCTGCCGAAAACACGCAAGTCAGCGCCTGGCCCGTTGCCGAAAAATTGCCCGGCCAGAAACGTCAGCGCAAGTTGTCCGCCCGGCTGAATTACCGCCAGCTTTTGATCCGGCTCACCCAACGCATTCTCAGCAGTGGCCGTGCCGCTGGTCAGATCGCTCAGCGCTTCCCAGAGATTGCTGGCGGGTGGCAATGTCGGTGTTGGTGACAGTGATGGCGCTGGCGCTGGTGTGGTATTAGCAATCGGCGTCGCGGCCTTGTCCTTTCGTGTGATCCACCAAAAACCCAGCCCGCCAGCTACCAGCAACAGCAGGATTAGGCCAATCAGGAGCGGCACGAGCCTGCTGTCGCCGCCCGCAGCAGTTGGCGCAGTTGTCGCAGTTGTCACACCCGGCGAGGTTCGCACGCTGTCCCAGGACGAAGTGGGGACTCCCGCCGTTGAGGCGAGTTCAGGCGCGGACACATTGAACGTCATCGGCTGGCGCGGCGTCGGGATGACGCCGCTGACTGCTGCCAGCAGTTCCTGCGCCAGCGCTCCCGCCGTCTGTGGCCGGTCTTCGCGGCGTTTCGCCATGGCGTGCAGCACGACGGCTTCGACGGCTGGTGAAATGCTCACATTGAGCGCGCGCAACGACGGCGGTTGTTGATTGACGTGTTGCACCACGATGGCGCTCGGGGTCGGCGAATTGAAGGGCACGATGCCGGTCAGCATTTCAAACATGACGACGCCCAGGCTGTAGATGTCCGAGCGGCCATCCAACTCTTCGCCGATACATTGCTCCGGCGACATGTAGTATGGCGTGCCCACGATCTGCCCGGTTTGCGTCAGCCGGCTCACGGTCAGATCGCGCAAGCTGGCGATGCCGAAATCGAGCACCTTGACTTGCAGCCCGGTCGGCGTTTGCTGCACAACGATGTTCTCCGGCTTGAGGTCACGATGCACCACGCCCTGCCGTTGCGACTCGTCGAGCGCTGCGCAGACCTGCCGAATAATCTCGGCAGCCGCGCCCTGCGTGAGAGGGCCTTGCTGTTTGATGAGGGCGCGCAGATTAGGCCCCTCGATCAACTCCATCACGAAGTAGAGCAAGCCTTCTTCGGAAACCCCGGCATCGTAAATCGTCACCACATTCGAATGTTTGAGCCGGGCGGCCGCCTGTGACTCGCGGCGGAATCGTTCGACCGCGTAAGGGTCAGCCACCTTCGTTTGATTGAGCACTTTCACCGCCGCCGTGTCGCCGATCAACAACCGTTTGGCGCGATAGACTGTGCCCATCCCCCCTACGCCAAGCTGTGCTTCGAGGTGATACTTTTGATTGAACGTTCGCCCGAGCAACGGGTCTGGCGCTTCGTCCTGGCGCGCCGTAACGGGCGTCTTTATAGGCACAGTGGAGATTTCGAGATTGGAGACAGGCACGGTCGGGGGCTGAGCTTGATGCAAATCAAAGCCGCAATGCGAGCAAAAATGCTTTCCGTCAGCAGTGGCTCCGCAACGTGGACAAACCATTTTTTGGAATCCTCTCTTTCGTAGGCGCGCCAGCTTGATAGGTCTATCACTACTTGAATAAACGCCGAGCCAGGATGCTATTGGCGCTGACACGCAGTGTCAACCAAACCGCTGTCAGCCCTTGGTTGGTAAAGCGCCGGAGCACAAAGCAACACCATTTGCAGCATCTGCAACCCGGCTTCGTATAGCTCGGCTTTATCGCCGGGCGGCATTCATTCGTTCTTCCACCCGTATCCTGTGTCTCTTTAGCGACTTAGCTGTTTTTTCAACGTTGGCACGATAACTGCTAACGATACAGTTACCCAACCGGGTATCTGAACTAACGGCCTCTCTGAAACTGACGAGAGGAGAACATCGAAGGAGGATGTATGTTGACTCGAAATATTTTGCAATCCCTGCTCACCGCCGCCCTCGCCGTGGCTTTCGTCGCCTTCGCGGCCGACAGCGGCAATGGCATTGCCAGTGCGCAAGGCCGGGGCTATGGTAGCTACAATGATCGCGGCTACAATGACGATGGTTACGACAATGACCGCAATCATCAGAGACGCGAAAAAGACGTCCAGAAACGGCACGAACGCTACGAGAAGGAAGACCTCAAGCAGCACCAGCGCGAAGAACGTTATCGCTACGGCAATTCCGGCGAGTTGCGCCATCATCAGCGCCACGAGTCTGAAAATTTGAAGCAGCACAAACGCGAAGAGCAGTATGACTTAAAAGATCATCAACGCTCTCAGCGTGATGGTGATGATCGCGACGGCTCTTACGACGGATACGGTCGCTCCCGCTCTGATCGCCGCAGATACTAACGGCGCGCCGCTGGGGCCACGACGATCGCGGCCCCAGCGTGCCATTGAATCAACCCAACCGCGACCTCACAGGTTTCGGTAATCTATTTGAGGAGATAACTGAAGATGAAGAAAACCCCGATTCTGCTGACCTTTCTTGCCACGCTGCTTGTCGCCCTCGCCCCTGTCGCCTAGGCGCATGAGAAGGTAAAACTTACCGGCTACGTGGTGGACACGGTCTGCTTCGCCGATCAGGCTAAAGGCGCCCCCGAAGCAGCCGCCAAAGCCGCTGCGGAACACACCAAGGAGTGCGCGCTGATGGAAGATTGCATCAAGGGCGGCTACGGCGTCTATGCCGACGGCAAGTGGTATCCCTTCGATGCCAAAGGCAACGAACTGGCAAAGGCCGCCTTCGAGAAAACTACCAAGAAAGATCATATCAAAATGACCGTCGAGGGGATGAAGCACGACGGCAAGATTCTCGTGGAGAAGATCACCGAGGCGGAATAGCTCCGCGCATTCATCTCTCATCTCACGCAGGGCTAGCTCTGACGAGCTAGCCCTGCGTTTTTAGCCCACCATGTCTGGCTTCTCTAATCACCGGCCACCGGCTCCGGCAGTTCTTTGGCGAACGGCGGTGCATCGGTTTCGCGCACGCGGTCTTCGCCGAATCCATTTTTGTCGCCAGCCGCATGGCCCTTGCGCTCGGCATTGACGTTGAAGCGAACTTGCGGGATAAGGACTTGCTTTTTGACCTGCATGTCGGTCGCGCCTTGCACCGTCAACGTCACGTTTTTGATCTCTTCGGCTTTGGCGCGCAGTGTGCCGAGGTCGTCGCCAAAGAGTTTGACCGCGATCTGCGCGCGCACGCCGGATTGCAGATGATCAATTCGGTGCGAGATAGGCTGACCGACATTGATGTGGACGCCGGGAATGACGGCGAGTTTTTCGCGGATGTCTTTCAACACTTCTTCACGCTCGCGTTTGCTCTCTCTCAGATCAACGTCAATTTCGGAGTAATGAACGCCTTCCGCGTGTTCATCGAATTCGGCGCGCGCCGTGCGGTGTCCGGTGGATTTCACTTCAGGGATCGTGAGCTGTGTGTTTCGGCAATCATGAGCCGGGTTGCGTCGAGCGCAGTTGATAGATGCCTTCGATCACGGTGCGTTCGCCTGCCTCATGCCCCGATTTGATCTCGTGAAATTCCTGTCCTTCCGCGCCGAGTACGATGGCGCGTTTTTCCAAGCTCTCGCCGCCTTTGAAGACGAAAACGAATGTCTTGCCCTGTAAGGACGTATCTCAACTGCCGCGCCACTCCTCCACTTCCCACAAGAAGCAGCCCATCAGGTCAGTGCGAATGCGCCGCGCCGTATAGCGTCTGCATCGTCACCACGTCCAGGCGAATCGCATCCGAAACTGCGCGAGCCAGCGCTTCTTCCACTCCCTGCGCCTTGATGTCCTGCCCCAGCCGCAGCTTGTTGTCATGCCCTTTCCCCTTGAACTGATCGAGGAAGGTATGCGGGATGCCGCCGCTTTCGCCGTGAACTTTATTGATTACTGGCGAGCCATTCTCGCTTCCGTAAATGATCACCAATTCGCGCCCCTCAGCTTTCACTACTGCGGCTGCGCCAATCTGCTTGCGCGCCCCGCCCTCAGTGGCGAAGGCAAGATAAGAATGATGGTCTTTGTCATCCAACTTCACGCCGGTCTTCTTCTCAATGCTGGCGGCTTGCGCATCCGTCAGGTCTTTGTGCTGTTTGGTGATTGATTGTGCATTCGGAAAGGCAGCATGTACGGCGGCAGGGATGTCATCTGCCTTTGCAGTGTCGCTGTTTGCGGCGCTGGCCGCCGCAGGTGATGCGCTCGCCGTTGTGGCGGATGCCGCATCGGGCGAAGACGCGGACGGCGCGGTGTTGCCGGATGAACAGGCCGTTGCCAGCGCTGTCAGCCCAATGATTGTGATGAAGTAAGTCAGTCTTTTCATTATGTTCTTCCTCGATTGAAATCAAACTTAAATGTTGTTAGTCAAAGCAGGCGTCAGGGTTGCGATGATGACTGCCCCGCCGTTTGTCCCGTAGCCATCGCCGTCACTGGCGTGGATGAAAAAGCCGAAGCAGGCAACGGTTTGCCCGGTGCCCGCTCCAGTTCAGCCAGACTCGTGTAGTAATCACGCAGCGCGTTATTGAATTGAGCCTGGCTCTCCACCAAACGACGCTGCTCGGTAATCACATCTGTCACCAGCATCTCGCCGAAACCGTAAGCTGCCCGGATTGTTTTGAGATTCTCTTCGGCGCGCGGCAGCACCTGACCGCCGTAAATCGCCAGCGACTGCGCCGCTGACGCCCGGCGTATTTTCAAAAACCGAGCGTGAACGCGAGTAGCGCACTTCGGTTACCACCCGGTCGTATTCAAGCTGCGCAACGGCGACGCGCTTGTGCTGCGCTTGCCTCCCAACTCAAAGACCCGATTCGTGCCCTTCGTGCGCGGAAGAGGCTGACGGCAAAGCCAGCAGGATGAAACCCAGTGCCAACACTTTCTTGACTCGTATCAACATCATTCCTCCTTGCGATAGCGGGCGATAGCAGGGCGATAGCGGGGCGATAGCGGGCGGATTCAACTGTTGCGCCAACGCCCGACTGCTCAATTTTTCAGTTTCTACTACCATCACATTGAGCGAGGGCTTAATTCATCGCCCACGCAGTCAACATTGCTCTTGGCAACCGACATGCCAGGGGCGAAGCAAAAGGACACTAGGCAGTTGTTTCTCTTTTTTTGACGCGGGGAGAACAGCGGCAAGTCTTCACGAATCGTGGTTTAGCCAGTGGGAAGGCCGGTAATGGAACGATCAGTACAGCAGGCAATAAGGCAGGTTCAGAATGAATGATTTCCGTTGCTTTTGTTGAAAACAGACAAGCGCTAGTTTGTTTTCAACCAGCATTGGGGTTTATCCATTTTGCGGTGGCGGGTGATTATCAGTTGCGACGATGATGAGGGACTCGCCATAATGCGAATCTGGCGACGCAATCGTAGTCAGGGTTAGATCAAGAGATGTTTGTTTATAGACAACGGTTTGTCTGTTTCCAGACAAGCCAAATATGGGCTTCATCAAAAGGAATGGCGGAGTGGTGACAACACCCCGCCATTCGGCTTTCGGCATTTCGGCCCTTAGAAGGACTTGAAACGCCGCATTTTGCCACCCCCATCCCGGCAGGAAGGAGTCAGCAAATTCAATGATTCGCTCTAAAAACGGGCGCCAAGGGGTATCCCCGTCTCATGCTACGCAATTGCCGCGCCTCAAACGGATTGAAGGCCAGGTGCGCGGTCTACAACAAATGATCGAGAACGAACGCGACTGCGTCGAAGTTGCGCATCAGCTCAGCGCCGTCATTGCGGCATTGCGACGCGTACAAGGCAATATGCTGCGTGATCATCTCCGCGAGTGTACGAATGCAGCATTGACCGGGAAACTCTCGGCAGCAAAAGCCAGGCGACTGACCGATGAGATCGGAGAGTTACTGGCAAAGTGGGGCTGATCTGACAAGCAAGGTGTGTGATGCGGCTCCGATCAAATTTCCTATGCATCTCCAGCGGGTTCGGCTGACTGCAAGCCATACTTCTGCATGCGATAAATCAACGCGCTCCGTGTGATGTTCAGGTATTGCGCTGTACGCGTTTGGTTCCCGCCATGTTTTTCAAGCGCCTGACGCAGAATCTCGCGTTCCACTTCTTCCAAATCAATTCCGTCATCGGGCAGTTGTAACAACACGTTGGCTGCGTTGCCGGTGGTTTGAGTTAATTGCTCCGGCAAATCGGCGATGGTGATTACATCGTCATCGGCAATGACGGCCATGCGTTCCATCGTATGTTTCAATTCGCGCACGTTGCCCGGCCAGGCGTAGGCCTGAAAGTAACGAAACACTTCCTTCTCAAAACGCAATCCCAGCTTCCCAAAACGTTGGCCATAGCGTTGGCTAACCTCCTGCAAAAAATAATCGGCCAGCAGCGGAATGTCTTCGCGGCGCTCGCGCAAAGGTGGCAAATGAATCGGCACGACCCGCAACCGGAAATACAAATCTTCGCGGAAGCGTCCATCTTCAACCATTTTTGACAGGTTTCGATTGGTGGCAGCAATGAAGCGCACGTCTACGTGCCGCGTTTCGGTTTCGCCGACGCGCTGAAATTCGCCACCTTCCAGCACGCGCAGCAATTTCACCTGCAAGGCCAGCGGCAGTTCGCCGATTTCATCGAGCAGCACCGTGCCTTTGTCCGCCGCTTCGAGCTTGCCGCGCGCGTTGGCGTGCGCGCCGGTGAATGCGCCCCTGCGATGGCCGAAGAGTTCCGATTCGAGCAAGCCTTCGGGAATCGCGCCGCAGTTGAGCGCGACGAAAGGCCCGTCGCGCCGCATGCTGTGTTGGTGCAGGGCTTTGGCGATGAGTTCCTTGCCTGTCCCACTTTCGCCGGTGATGAGTACGGCTAGATCGGTCGGCGCGACTTTCTGGACGAGGTTGAAAACGCGCTGCATCGCGCTGGAATTGCCGATGATGCTGTCGAGCGAGAAACGGCTTTCGATGAACTGCTTGAGCGAGCGATTCTCGCGCATCAGTTCAGTGTATTGC
>JANNUY010000442.1:0-5154 GCA_031414155.1 Acidobacteriota bacterium | reverse complement strand
GCGCCTTTCATCATTCCGCCCAACGCGCCCGCGGCTCCGGCGGCTGCGCCTTTTGCGGCATCGCCAGCGCTCGCCAGCGCCTTGGTCATGACAGCCAACTTACCGAGGCTGGCGACTGAAGCCAACAAACCTTTTCCGCGCTGGCATCTTTCTTTTCGATCAACGCCTTGAGAGGAGCCAAATTGGCGGCGGCGGTCGTGATGGAACCCTTCACCGCATCAGGCAAGTTAGAGTTCGCTGCCATCGCCGTCAATTCGTTGCTGGCGGCACCCACGTTGCTGGCTGCGCCCGCGTAATTTTTCGCCTTCAATTCGACGACGGCTTTTTCGAGGCTGACTTTCGCCACGCCCAAATCGCCCGCAGGCTTCGGCGCTTCGGCAGACGTCGTTACGGCTACCGGCGCAGGCGTCGCCATCGGTGTCGGTTTGGGCGCTTCAGAGCAGCCGAGAAAAGTGAGTGCGCCGCCCAGCAAGCTCACCGAGACGAGCAAGTTCAGTGATTGTTTCAAAGTTTTCTCCGTGTTGGTTCCCGTAATGGTTCATTGATGAAAGCAGACCGGTGAGGCTTGCCATTGAATGTGAACGGAAAATGCCATGTGCTGCGCACAGGCGCAAGCCGCGCGCACTTACGGATCACAATTACTTTGCTTGGCGCGCGTGTGGACGCAAGCGATAATCGCTACAACTGAGAAACATATGGCTACCGCACTGATTTATTCCGACGATTATTTGCGCCACGACACGGGCGACCATCCTGAGTGTCAGGCGCGTTACACGGCGATCCTGCAAGGCTTGCAAGCCGACAGCGATTGGTGGCACAGCCTCGTCAAGCTGGCTCCGCGCGAAGCTGCGCCTGAAGACATCGCGCGTTGCCACAGCGAAAGCGTCGCAGAGCGTTTGGCGCGTGCCTGCGAATTCAGTTACGCCGCGCTTGATGCCGACACGCTCGTCGCGCCCGAATCAGATCGCGTTGCCCGTCTCGCCGCCGGCGGCGCGTGTCGCGCGATAGACGCCGTGATGACGAAGGAATCCGATGCCGCGTTTGTCGCCTGTCGTCCGCCCGGACATCACGCGACCATCGGTCATTCGATGGGCTTTTGCTTGTTCAATAATGTCGCCATCGCGGCGCGTTACGCACAGGCGACTTATCCAGAAATTCAGCGCGTACTGATCGCTGATTTCGATGTGCATCACGGCAATGGCACACAGGATATTTTTTATCACGACCCGTCGGTTTATTTTTTCAGCTTGCATCAATCGCCGTGGTATCCCGGATCAGGCTTGGTGAGCGAACGTGGCGCGGAAGCAGGCGAGGGCTTCACGCGCAACGTGCCCATTGCCGCTTCTACGCCCGTCGAAGATTATCTGCGCACGTTTGAGACGAATCTCGAACAAGTCATGCACAATTTTAGTCCTGACCTAGTCTTGATTTCAGCGGGCTTTGACGCGCACCGCGAAGACCCGTTGGGGCAGTTGTTATTGGAAGACGCGACTTACGTGCGAATGACGCGACGGTTGAGAGAGGCTGCGCCGGGACGCATCGTCTCGTGTTTGGAAGGCGGTTATAACTTGAAGACGTTGGGGCGCGTCGTGCCAGCGCACGTTGCGGCACTGGCTTGAGCGCGAAAAACCGTACCCCTACGTGTTTACCATGCTGTCCGCGTTCACAATAATTTCAAATTGTTGGGAAAGTAATTGGCGTGTGGGAAGTGCGAGGAGTAGAATGCGCCTCTCGCGTTGGAACCTTTGGATAAGTCATTGAATTGCGCGACCCAACCTTGAGCCGCGATTTAGGAGGACTCAGATGATGAAACGAACGATTTCTTTAGTTAGCACCTTAACGCTGGGACTGATGTTTGTGATGATGTTCGTCATGAGCATGAGTGCTTCGGCGCAATATCTGGTTTCGAGCAAAGCCGGATTCGTGAATCGTGCCGACGGCAAGGTATACATCCAGCGCGTTGACAGCGAAAACGGCCAAGCTGGACGCGCTTCGCTCGGCACGCAAATGCGTGACGGCGACCATTTGAAAACCGAAGCTGACTCGCGAGCCGAAATCTTGCTTAGTCCTGGCTCTTATTTACGGCTCGATCAAAACACCGAAGTCCGTGCCGTCAGCACCGAGTTCATGCTGATGACCTTCGAACTCATCAAGGGTTCGATGATTGTCGAAGTCGGCATTGACCCGCAACCCATCGGAGCCTTCGTTGCGTCGGCCAAGCAGGCCGTAACCAAAAAGACGCCACTCGAAATCATCACGCCGCAAGGCACTTTCTTTGCTGCCAAAGATACGCTCGTACGTGTTGACGCCAAAACCGCAGCGACCCAGGCAGTAACATGGATTGCCGTGCGTCAGGGCGAAATTCGTTTGGGTACGCGCGACCTCGTCATCGCCAACAAAGCTGAGAAGGTGAAACGCGGCAAGCTCGTTCGCCTGGTCGGCAGCGATAAGCCTGAGCTGGCGAAAGTGGATAGAGATCAAATTGACAACTTCGATTCGTGGAGCTTTGTGCGCGCGCAAACGCTCGTGCAAGCCAACCTTTCGTCGTTGCGTCAAAACACCACGCTCGCGCAAGGCGGTTGGTATTATAACTCGTTCTTCGGTTGTTACTCCTTTGTGCCTTACCGCGGCTATCTCGTGTCGCCTTACGGCTTCGGCTTCTTCCGCAACTTTGCCGATTGCCTCTATTACGATCCTTTTTATGGTTATGGGTATCGCGGCTACGGTTACAACAACGGCAATAACAACAATAGTGGTGGCGGATTCACTGCACCGTCGGCCCCCGCTCGCGTGATCGCTGGCGTAGATCGTGAACCCCTGCGCCGTGAGATCCCGGCAGAACGTACGATCAATTATGGCGACAACAACAGTCGTGGAGACTTTGGCGGACGTTCGATTGATAGCGGTTCACGCAGCATCTCGACGAGTTCTTCGACTACTTCGAGTGCGCCTGCCGTAATCTCGGCTCCTGCGCCGACGCGCTCTGAGAGCGGCGGCGGTTCACTGCCGACGCGCGGCAACAACTAGCGCGCCATCAAACGCAGATAAGCAAAAGGCGGAATCAAGTCACTCGACTTGATTCCGCCTTTATGTTTTTGCGCGCGCTGTTTATCCGTTCGTTTATCCGAACGATACGGCCTACTACTTCACTGCCGGACTCGCCGTTGTTACGATTGGAGAAGCCGCTGGTTTGTTTTTTTCCTCTTTCCAACTGCCGATGGCGAGTCGCGCATTGGGCGGAGCGCCTTCCATCACGACGCTCAACGGCACGATCAAGTCTTTGATTTCGCCTTTTGCATCCTGCATACGGAAAACGCAATCCTGCCGAACCTTATCCGGCGCGTCGCCTACATTGTTGGTTGGAACCGTACTCGCCAGCGCAATTTTTTCGTTTTGCTGTGCGCCCAGCAAGCTCGCCTGCAACGTAGTGTTTTCCGCCGTCAGCTTTTGTTGCGCTTCCGCCGAAAGCAATTGCTGGGCTTCGACCCACTTGCCTTCCTGCGCCAACGAATTAAATTTCTGTACGATTTGCCCGATCTGTTTCGGGTCTTGCAATGAAGCCGGTGGCGGTGGTGGCGGTGGTGGTACGCGGTTATACGCCCATTGATAGGTTCGCCACGAACCGAAGAACATCAGAATGGCGGTAATCCAAAGAATAAGCGGCACATATTTTCCGCGTTCGTTGGCTTTCGCATCAACCATGTTCGCGGTTACGTCGGTATCTTCAAAAACTGTTCTCACGTATTTCTTCCCAGCTCCTTGTTACGACCGTCTTTATAAAGGGAGCCGTAAAGTATCCGACGCCCAAAATGCTGTCAAACTTATGTTTAGCAAATGTTCTTTTTCGGGGCACTTTCACATACTGCGTGCGCATGGGTAAACTGCGCGCTTACTTCTGAATTCAGAAAATTACGGACTTATCCACTTATGAATACCCAAACCACGCTCGGCATTATTGGCCTGGGCGTTGTCGGCACGGGCGTCGTTAATCTGTTGCGCGACAATCCGCAATTCGCCATTCGCTCTATCGCGGTGCGAAACCTGAGCAAACCGCGCGAAGTTGATCTGTCTTCGGTTGAACTGACTGACGATCCGTTCAGGCTTGCCGATGACCCCAACATCGAAGTCATCGTCGAAGTTGTCGGCGGCGTTGACCCGATGTACCAAGTCGTCAAACGCGCTCTAACGAACGGCAAGCACATCGTCACGGCCAACAAAGAACTCATCGCCAAACACGGCCCTGAACTTTTCGCGCTTGCCAATCAGCATAACGCGACAATCTTTTTTGAAGCTGCGGTGGGCGGCGGCATTCCGTTGATCTCGACCTTGCAACGCGGCTTGCAAGCCAACCGCATCGCGCGCGTCGCGGGCATTATCAACGGCACGACCAATTACATCCTGACGAAGATGGAGCAGGAAAAGAAGCCCTTTGCCGAAGCCCTTGCCGAAGCCCAAGCCGCAGGCTTTGCCGAAAGCGATCCGACCAACGACATCGAGGGCTTTGACGTAGTCTATAAAATTGCCATCCTCTCTTCACTCGCCTTTCAAGCACCGGTCGAAGTCGGCCAGATTTACCGGCAAGGCATCACCGCCATCAGCGATTTGGATATTCAACTCGCCAACGAATTCGGCTATCGCATCAAGATGATCGGCCTCGCGCAACCGGGCACGGGCGATCAACTCGACGTACGCGCTCATCCGATGCTCGTGCCGATGCATCATCCACTCGCGGGGGTCGAAGGCGTCAACAATGCGATTTTCATCAACGGCAGCGCGGTCGGCGAGATCATGCTTTTCGGCCCTGGCGCGGGACGTTACCCAACGGCCAGTGCCGTCGTTGGCGACATTATGACTTTATCGAACGCGCTCAAACACCCTGACTTCGCGCGTTACTTCCAACTGCCGATTCGCTCTCAAGCCGCGCCGGTTTATCCGATTGCCGAAACAACGAATGGCTATTACATCCGCCTCGAAACGCACGACTCGCCCGGCGTCATTGGCAATCTCGGACAAGCTTTCGGTCAACACGGCGTCAGCTTGCATAGCTTCACGCAAAAAGGCGTCACGGCAGACGGCACGGCGACGATTGTTTTGGTCACGCACAGCGTACGCGAACAGCAACTGCAAGACGCGCTGCGCGACATCACGGCGCAA
>JANNUY010000441.1:0-7454 GCA_031414155.1 Acidobacteriota bacterium | reverse complement strand
TTTTTATTTCGTTGGTTTTTTGGGGATTATAACACCCGTGGCGCGCGCCAAAAACCAAACGTGTCCCGCCCGCGACCGGCTTTACTGTTTAAGGATTTGCGCAACGCCGGGTTGGTCTTCGATCACGATCTCGACTCGACGATTCTTCTGGCGACCTTTCACGGTGTCATTGGTGTCGAGCGGTTGCGTTTCACCCAAGCCCTTGCTGCTCAGCGTACTGGCTTGCAAGCCGCACGTACCCAAATAGTCGTGCACTGATTTAGCACGCCGTTCAGAAAGCGATTGGTTGTGCGCGTCTGAACCGGTGCTGTCGGTGTGGCCCTCGATGCTCATCTTGTAAGCGCCCGCTACCTGCATAATGCCGCAGATTTTGCTCAATGTTTCTCTGGTTTGCGGCTTGATCGTAGCGCGGTTCACGTCAAACAAAATGTCAGGCAGATTGACAATGATGCCGCGCGCCGTAGTGCGGGTTTCGACAATCGCACCCAGCGCCGATTGCAGGCGTGCCTTGGCCTCATCGCGTTCGCGGCGAATGCGCTCGGCTTCTTCTTTCGATTGGTTGGCGGCGGCGTTCGCCTGGGCGAGCACGGCATCGCGTTCGCGGCGAATGCGCTCGGCTTCTTCTTTCGATTGATTAGCCGTGGCATTCGCCTGGGCTAGTGCGGCGGCGGCGGCTTGTTCAGCCAGCACTTTTTCCTGCGCCAGTTGGGCCGCTCTTTGGGCGGCAGCCTGCGCCGCTGCCGCACTGGACTTGGCTAACTCTGCCGCTTGTTGTTCGGCCTGAAGTTTTTCCTGCGCCAGTTGAGCGGCTCTTTGTTCCGCCGCCTCGCGCTTGCGGGTTTCTTCAAGCATCAAGCGCGCCGTTTCGTCGGCTTTGGCTTGTGCCGTAGTTCGTGCGTTGCGTTCGATCTCGAGTTCGAGCGTCTTGCGTTCCTGTTCCAAGCGCGCGCGTTCGGCGTCTGATGCCGCTTTCTCAATCGAAACCCTAAGCGTGTTGATCGTCGCCGCGCGTTGGTTGCGTTCGTTAGCGAGCGCGGCCTGGAAGCTGCGTTCACGAGCGAGTTTTTCAGCTTCGACTGACAGGCGCACCGTCTCGTGCCCCAAGATCATCAACTGTTTGGGGTCAACATTGGCTTCACTGGCTTCCAACGTTTTCTCTAAGGCGACCCGCGCTTTGGCTAATTCTTCGTTGGAAAAATCTTTGGCGCCGGCGCGTTCGGCCAGCTTGACCGAGACCATCGCCTGGCGCACGTCAGAACGGGTTTCGCCCTTCGCTTCCGACTCGCCGGTCAGCGTTTCGCGCCGAAAGTCATAAGTTCCCTCATAGGCGCGATACTTGATGGTCGAATCTTTAATCATCTGACTCGTCAGATTCGAAGTCGGGCGGGTGTTTTCCAGCACGACGAAACGGCTCGGCGTACTCACTAAAAAATGCGGTTCAGCGGTGACGAACATCGCGAAGGTTTGCTGCGGCGTCGAGACGTTCAGCTTGGCGCGATTGCCGCGCAAAATGAATTCGCCCACATTGCCGGTTTGTCCTTCAGGCGAAACGACCCACAACACATAGGTCGCGTAATCGCCACCGAAAGAAGTGGCGGGTTTCATCTCATCGAGTTCGATTTCAATTTCGGTCGCCCCGCGTTTGCGCTCCACCTTGGCTTCGCCATTGGCTTTGGGCAAGCGGTTCGTACCCTTGAATTTCACACTGAGCGAAGGGCCTTCGGGATAGCTGATCGCCATGGCAGTGCGTCCTTCGACCGTCGTTGATTCGGGCGCGACGTTAATCTGTTGAGCCAGCGCCGACGACGCCGTCGCACCGAGCAATACGCTCAACGCCGCTGCTGCCAATCCACTTTGCATCTGTTTTTTTTGCTTAAACAACATTTTTTCTCCTTGTACCAAAACCGTCTTCCATTCGGTCACACCCGCTATTGAGTGTATGGCTGCGCGTCGAGGTAGTTAAGACTTGTAACCTGACGCTACAGCAGCAAACGTTCTCATCTGGGTTTTGCTTGCTCATCAAGGCTATTGCAAGGAGTGTGCCGAGCCGGGCGTTTCTCATCGGTGCTTGAATTGCAATGCTTGAATAACAATGAGTGGTAAAGCAGAGGCTGTAAGCTTTGATTAACTCATTGCTATCGGTGTGTAACGCACAGTTACGAAGCCGTTCGTGCACCATACAAACAATGTCTTGAAATTCACGGAGGAAGAAATCAGATGAATGCGTTGGAATTATTGAAAGTGGATCACCAGAAAGTGCAGGAGCTTTTTGATCAGGTCAAAGCGACTGAAAACGAAAAACAACACAAGCAGCTTTATAAGAAGATCAAGGCTGAGTTGGAAGCGCACGCTTATGCCGAAGAGAAGGTCTTATATCCCGCGCTCAAGAAGCAGGAGGAATTTAAGGATGGCGTGCTGGAAGCCCTCGAAGAACACCTGCAAATGAAAACACTCTTCCGCGACATAGACCGTCTCGCGGATGGCAATGAACGGTTCGACGCCAAGCTCAGTGTGCTCATTGACGACGTCGAGCATCACGTCGAAGAAGAGGAAGGGGAAATGTTCCCCAAGGTCGAAACGCATTATTCCGACGAAGACCTGGAAGAAATCGGCGCGCAACTAGAAGAGGCCAAGAAAGAATTTACCAAACAATTGCGCGCCAAAGCAGCTACGGCCAAATAAGCCCCGCAACGCCTTCTTCTGGGGCTGGCTTGGCAGACGACTTTTTTCGTCACGGGCTGGCCCCAGTTTTTTCTGACACTGGAAAAGCCGAAGAGCGAACACTTATCACCCTGGCAAAAACAGAACAGCCATTTTGAAAAAGAGGATACATACCGTGACTGAAATTATTGGCTGGGTTAGTTCCATCATTCTCTTTCTGTCGATTAGCAAACAGATTCATAAGCAATGGCAGGAAGGCGCGAGCGAAGGCGTTTCTAAATGGCTGTTCATCGGACAAATGACGGCGTCGTTGGGGTTCACCATTTATAGCTGGCGGGTGCAAAACTGGGTCTTTGTGATTACGAATGCCTTGATGCTGATAAACGCGCTGGTGGGATTAAGTCTGGTAATACATCAGCGGCGTAACGCGATCCGCCAACCTTGAATAGTTACTCGGCAATCACCTGCGGCGTGGTCTGGAACTTGCAATATCCAGTGACGCGCCGAGGTTTTCGGCGCTCAAAACATCACGGTGCAGCGAAGGCAAACAACACTGCATTCCCCGAATACAACACAACGCAACGGGTTCTGTTTGCGAAAGAAACACCAAGGAGAGTTATGAACAACTTAATCGGACAAATTATTTTCGGATTAGTGGTCGGCATCATTGCCAAGTTTTTGATGCCGGGGCGCGATCCGGGCGGATTCATCATCACTGCCATTATCGGCATCGTCGGCTCGGTCGTGGGTACTTTCATCGGCCAGGCACTCTGGGGCCCGGCGAATTATCAGGCGGGATGGGTTGCCGCCATTCTCGGCGCGATCATTTTACTCGCGGGTTATCGGTTCATTGCGACTGGCGGAACCGTCACTTCTTCCTGAGCCGTGGCAGCGCGATTAAACACTTGTTGCAGCCGCCGACTGGGCCGCTGCAACAAGTGTTTAACGTTATAGACATCAGCCCGCGCGGACACATTCTCTGCCAGCACGGAATCACTCGCCTCAATTAAGGGAAAGGTAAGAACGAAGGTCGCGCCTTGTTGGTCGCTATCACTCTCCGCCCGCACCACGCCGCCATGCAGTTCTACCAGATGGCGCACAATCGCCAGCCCTAATCCCAAGCCGCCATAAGCTCGCGTAGTCGAACTATCCTGTTGACGAAAGCGATCAAACACGAACGGCAAAAATTCAGCGGTGATGCCCGGACCTGAATCGCCGACGCGAATTTCCAGGCTTGCGCCGCAGCGCTTTAACTCAACCGTCACATGTCCGTCATGGGGCGTGAACTTCACGGCATTCGACAACACGTTCCAGAAAATTTGTTGCAAGCGTTCGGCATCGGCATAAATCATACCGGCATTGCTTTCGAGGTCGGCGGCCAGCGTAATGCCTTTGGCGGCAGCGGCGGGCCGCACTGTGTCGAGGGCGGCTTCCATGACTTGCGCGGGTAACACGGGCACTAGGTTGAGCTGAAACTTGCCCGTGATGATGCTCGACACATCCAGCAAATCGTTGATGATTCTATTTTGCGAGTGGGCACTCTTGTCTATGGTCTCAAGCGCGCGCGCCGCTTCGACCGGATTCAACTGGCCCGTGCGCAACAAACTGGTCCACCCCTGAATCGAATTCAGCGGCGCGCGTAATTCATGCGAAACTATACTGAGAAATTCGTCCTTGAGGCGGCTGGCTTCTTCGGCGCGCCGAGCGGATGCATCGAGTTCATCCATCAATTTACGCAGCCGACCTTCCGCCGCGTGCATGCGCAACAGAGCTTTGATCGTGGCAAGCAACTCGCCGCTTTCCACGGGCTTGCACAGATAGGCGTCTGCGCCGCATTCCAGCCCGCGCACGCGGTCTTCGCCTGCAGTATAAACCCCCGAAAGCAACAGCACGGGAATCGCCGCCGTGGTCGCATCGTTTTTCAGTCGGCGACAGACTTCATATCCATTTTCATAACCGTCGGCTTCACCTCCGGCGAGCGCGGGCAGCCCGACATCGAGCAAAATTAATTGCGGATGCGCCGCCGCCGCTTGTTGCGATGCTTCGTGGCTCGTTTGCGCTTCGAGCACGTTGAATCCGGCGCGGCGCAAAACATTTTCGGTGGCCCCACGTATTTCTGCATAATCGCCTAGGCAAAGAACGGTGACCTCAGGTGAGGTGGACATACAACTACACTCCTTATTTTTAAGGTTCCGTTTCACTCGCCTGGCTTAATGGCTGATAGGTGATGTGAGGGGTTGTATGCCAGACCGTTCAACAATAGGGGTTAGGGGGAGTTGGACTTGGGCCAATTTTATGGCCGCAAGTTCAGTGGATTGCCGCTGGCAGCAAGGGTGTCAACCACCAGTGGCAATTAGGCTTAGAACTGCGCGAGAAGCGCGAGCATTGCTGCCCGCGCCCTCAACATGGCGTCACAACCGCCAGGCCGACGCCATGAACTTTTTACCGGCGGAATAATTCTCCGGCAATTTCTGATAGCGCCGTCATTACGGGCGAAACGATGCGCTGCGAACGGCTGCGGCTAGGGCTTAGCACTCCGCTCGCCAGCAATACACCAACGCCCACACCCACGCCGAAAGCCATCAGTGTCGCGGTGCCCGGGTTCTCACGGCTATATTCTTTTGCCTGCCCCAGCGTTTCGTTGACACTGTTCGTCGCTTGCTGATAGGCGTCAGTAACGGTCTGTTTGGCGTGATCAACCATTTCGTTTACGTCCGCCATTTTTCCGCTGCCTTCCGCTTTATTCGCCGTTGGATCGCCCCAAGTTTGTGGAGCTTTCTGTGGTGCAGTGGCCGTACCCGTGCCGGTGGATTGTCCGCCAGTCGCGCGACTGGTGTCCTGCGTTGTTCTGTTAATTTCTGTCATTGTTTAACTCCTTCTCGTAGCGGGCGAATTCTCAAACGTGTATGCACACGCGCAACAACCTGCCCGCTTTATTGGTAAGTGGGTTGATAGTTAGTAATCACGCGGATGGCGCGTCTCGGCGAAACCCGCCTCGTCCGTTTCATCCCCATAAAAACTCTCCTCCGTCTCCTGCTGTAACCTGTTTTTCTTTGCGAATTGGTCGCGCGCAAAATCTCCCGCCGCTTTGATCAGCGTGCCGAAGGCTGCCGCTCGCAGCGTCTGTCCCAACCCGGGGCCCGGCAAGCCGACGTCGCCAAGTTGGGTCTGAACACGCTGCGTCGTGTCTTCGATCAAATCGGCCAGCGCGGCGTGAATGCGCTGGCCCGGGCTAGCGCGGGGCTGGATAAAGTATCCCAACAAAATTCCTACCCCCGCTGCTACACCGGTGGCCGCCAATGGGTAATCGGCGACATAGGTCTTCCAATCCAAAGTGCGTTGCACGCGCGAACTCAATTGATCAACGGTTTCGGTGATCGAATCGCGCGTGGCCGCGATGTTTTGACGAATCTCTTCCGCGCTTCGTTCCTCGTTGAAACCCTGAACGGGCGTGCCGCCAGTCAACGAAGCCAACGAACGGGAGGGAGCAGTGGCGATTAAGTTATCTCTTCCAGCCATTGTTTGGTCTCCTCAATTGTTTCGATAGTTTGTTCCGGCCTCATCCGCGCCTGTTTCGTTTGCGCGAGGCCGGTGACGATGATTGCGCCCGCCACGACTGCCAGCCCTAGTCCCACTGCCAACGCGGCCTGCCACGGTTGCCAATACTGGCTCAAAGCCAAAATGGCGGCGGTCAACAAACTGAGCGCAGCCAGCACTGCCCCCGCGATTCCCAACGCCACTTTCAAATAGGCTGATCGCACATGCTCGAAATCTTCGCGCAACTCGCGCCGCGCCAACATGACTTCTTCACGCACCAGCAACGAAGACTGGCTCGCCAGTTCTACCAGCAAACCCGCGAACGATTCACGCGTACCGGCTTCTGTATTTACTGACTCAAACCCCATTCGAGAAATCATAACTTTACCTCCGGGCTTTACCTCCGGCGCAATAGTTTGCCCAAAATCAACCCCACGGCTCCCACCACCAACAAGCTGCGTCCGGGGTTGCGCCGCACTTGCATCGCCAAATCGTCTTTCAGTTTTTGCGGCTCCATTTCACTGACATAATCAGCGGAACGCTCCAACCATCCGGCTGCCTGTTGTCCCAGCCGCGAAAACTCAGAAGGGCGCTCAACGCGCGCCGTGTGTTGATGCAAAGCGTCTGCCGCATCGGACAGCTTCTGCACCACCGTATTTTTGATTTGTCCTAACGCAGTCGGCTCACCACTTTGGTACTCGCCACTTTCATAAGACTTGTCTAGCTCAAATTGTTTTTCCACGATTTGCCCTCCATAAAAATTAAGCACGTTGCTTTTGCGAATTACCGTAAAGCAAACCTCAGGCCAGATGGATATGACGGCAGTTACCGCCTGGGCTATCAGAAAAGTGCAATCCCCAAGTACGCGCCGCACCGGCTTCGTACAGCCCGCCGTATGCTTGCGCCCTGTATTTGCCTGTTACACCTCAGCTACACCTCAGTGAGTCTTGCGGCACGAAGATTGCGGTTTACCCGTGGTAACGACACAAAAATCCGTTGAAAAACTATGCCTGTGGAAAAACTATGCCTGTTGAAAAACTATGAATGACATTTCCCCGACTGAAACGGAGTCTTTCAAAAAAGACCCGAAGGAAGCCAAAAGCGAAGCCCGTTCAGGCGGCGAATGGTGGTTTGAAAAATATATCGAGCGCTGGCTGGCGAACTCAATTCATGTGTTTCTTTCGGTGTTGGCGTTGCTGACGTTTATCGCGGCGACCATCGCTACGTGGGACATGCTGATCACTGATTTTCCGAAA
>JANNUY010000440.1:0-5331 GCA_031414155.1 Acidobacteriota bacterium | reverse complement strand
AGCATGTTGGATAAAGCCGGAGTCACAGTGGATAAGCTGGGCGACAGTACGGGTAGGCTTGACTGTTTGGCTTAACGAAAGAGGAATAGTTAATGTCAACGATTAGGTGGTGGCAAAGTGGTAGTTTGGTTTTGTGGCTGGCTTTGGGGTGTCTCGCAAATCCGGTTACGGGTTTGCTGGAGGCCGTCAAACGCCGCGACCACAAAGCCCTAACACAACTCATCAAGTCCAAAGCGGATGTCAACGTGACGCAACCCGATGGTGCTTCAGCGTTGGCGTGGGCGATTTATTTGGACGATCAAGCTGCGGCGGAGATGCTTTTGGCTGCGGGAGCCAAAGTGAATACGGCCGATGAATACGGCGAGACGCCGCTGACGCTGTCATGCAACAACGGCAATCTGGCGTTGGCGCAAAAGCTGATCGCCGCCGGAGCCGAGGTTAAAGCGACGCGTTGGGACGGCAGCACGGCGCTGATGCTTGCGGCGAATTCAGGCAACGCCGCCATCGTCAAGTTGTTGATTGAAAAAGGAGCCGAGGTAAACGCCAAAGAAAAAACCAAAGGCCAAACGGCGCTGATGTGGGCAGCGGCAGAAGGCCATGCCGACGCGGTGCGCGTATTGATCGAGAGCGGCGCGGAAGTCAAAACCGTATCCAAAACGGGTTTTACGGCGTTAGCGTTTGCCGTGATTAAAGATGATGCCGCTTCGGTGCAAAGCCTGTTGGCGAAAGGAGCCGATGCGAATACGAAATTGCCGGATGGTTCGTCTGTGTTGTTGGCCGCCGCCGCCTTTCGCAGCAGCGCCGCTGCTTTGATGTTGATCGAAGGTGGAGCCGATGTGAAAGTCGCTGATCGGCGTGGCAATACGCCGTTGCATTTGGCGGCGCAACAGGGCGATCTGGCGCTCGTGAAAAAGCTGCTAGTCAAAGGTGCAGACCCGAATGCTCACAATGCCAAAAACCCGCCCGTACCAGCGAACCGTTCGATGTTTCGCGCACCGGCGGGCGACATCACGCCGATTCACATAGCCACCAAAGCCAATCAACTCGAGATCGTTAAAGCCCTGCTGGAAGCCGGTTCTGACCCAAAAGTGAAAGGCGATGACGGCACGACACTGTTGATGCAAGCGGCGGGCAGCGCCAACGTCGAGATGGTCAAGCTCGTTTACGCTCACGAGTCCGATGTGAAAGCCGTGACGGATAACGGCTCGACCTTGATGCATGCTGCTGTGACAGTTTTTGGGCTGAATGCGCCGCAACCCGAAGTCTGCCAAGTGATTCGCTTTCTGGCTGAAAAAGGCGCGCCACTCGATGAACGCAACGCCACCGGTCGCACCGCCATAGACATCGCCGACATTCTGCCGATTGACCAAGCCGTAGAGTTGCTCACTGACCTCATCGTCAAATCGGGCGCGAAGCCCAAGACGCCTACCAAACGATAATCATTCTCGTTACTTCGACAACGCGGTGAGACGCTACCTATCCCTCAAGCAATGGTATATGGGTAAACTGATATGCCACAATCTATTTTTTTTGTTGCGGGGACTTGAAAATGATCGTCTTACCGTGACATTACAAAACACTAGTAATATAATCTTAGAACCTTAGCTTGGCGTTCAACGCCGCGAGCCTGTGTTTGGATTCAATCCGTTTTGCCTTGTGTGTTGAAACAATGATTTGTGGTGGGTCAGAAGTTTTAACCAGTTTATAGGCAATCAAATTGATTGAAATCGAACTAGCGCTCCGGCGTTGTATGGCAAGTTATGGTTCAACGAGATTCGCTGGCAAATCCTGTTCTGTCATTTCAGTAAATTCGATTCAACAATTCTGGGTAAACAAATTTCTACTCGATCCGATTTCAGGCGTCGGCGTTATGCGTCGCGTTTTTCACAACAAGAGGTTTTATGTACCACCACTTCCGTTCTTTTTTTCTCGTCATCGCTCTCTCGACCCTCAGCCTGGCCCAAACGAATCGCGGCGGCATTAGCGGAACCGTAACCGACGCAACCGGCGCAGTTATTCCCGGCGCGAAAGTCACTGTAACCAACGTAGGAACCAATCAATCACAACGTCTAACGACTTCGAGCGAGGGCAGTTATGCGGCACTTTCTCTAGACCCCGCTCTTTATCGCGTGACGGTCGAAGCGTCTGGATTCAAAAAAGCTGTCGCCGAAAACGTCAAAGTAGACACCGCTGCCACTGCAACCGTGAACATTGGCCTTGAAGTTGGCGGCTCTGATAACACCGTGACCGTCTCAGCAGAAGGCGCGTTGCTCAATACCGAATCGGGTACGACCGCAGCAACGATCAACGAGCGCATGTTGCAAGACGTGCCGCTCGCTAATCGTAGCGTACTTGATCTTGCCTTGACTGCCGCGAATGTTTCGGGCGATGCGGGCAGCGAAGACGCTGAAGTGACTTCAGGTCAGCCCGTGCCGGGTTTCAATTTGAACTTGAACGGCGGACGTTCGGGCAGTTCGGCCATGCTGGCCGATGGCGTCAACAACACCGGCGTAGGCATCGCGCGCACAGTGGTCAGCTTCACGCCCGAAACCGTGCAAGAATTTACGGTGCAAACGTCGGCGTATTCTGCTGAATACGGACAGACGGGCGGCGGTGTCATTAACGTGACGACCAAATCGGGCACGAATCGTTTTAACGGCACGGCGCTGTGGTATCACCGCAACCCGGTCACGAATGCAGCGGTTTTCAGAACCGGACGCGGGCCGCGTCCGGCGTTGAGCTTGCGCTATAACCAGATTTCGTTGTCGGGCGGCGGGCCAGTGGTGATTCCTAAACTTTATGACGGACGCGACAAGACGTTTTTCTTTTTCGCCTATGAGCCACGTTATCGCCGCGATTTCGTGACGGTTTCGACGCTGCTGCCCAGCGAAGCCGAACGCGCGGGCGATTTCTCGAACCTGCGGCGCACGTCCAGCGGCTGGCTGCCCGAAAGCGTCGCTGCACAATTCAATCAGCCCTCGACCGGACCGACGACGATCTATCAGCAATTCAACCGAGACGCGACGGGCAAGCTGACGCCGATCACGTTGGCGACGGGACAAACCTATCAGCCGTTTGCCAACAACCGCGTACCGACCGCGTGGATTGATCCGACTTCGCAAAAGATTCTGGCGTTCATGCCAAAAGCTGGTGAGTATTTCATTGACGATGCAGGCTTGGTCAGAAACTTCATCGTGAATCGTTTTGTCCAACAAGACGAGACGCGCTACACGACGCGCATTGACCACGCGCTGACCAGCAAAAACAAAATCAACTTTCGCATGACGACCACGCCCACTGTCGGCATTCGCGGATTCGGCAGCGACGTGAACGGCAATTCGGCGGCCTATGGCGATGCCAAACAATTTCTGATTAGCGACAGTCACATCTTCACGCCGACGGTCGTCAACGAACTGCGGCTGAATTATACGCGTGGGGTTTTCAGCGAAGATTTCTCGCCGGAATTCGCCATCAAGACCGGGCGCAGCCTGGCGACCGAATTTGGCTTGCCTTCGCTGACCCAAGGCGGTTTACCGCTGTTTCAGTTGAGTAGCGACGGCGGATACAACGCCTTCACCAACATCGGTTCATCGGGTTCGACCAATAATTTCAATCAGGAACAACGCTTTAACGTCAACGACATTCTTTATTGGACGCGCGGCAACATGACCTGGAAGTTTGGCGCAGACATCAGCCACGCGCGCTTAAACGTCACGCCGTTCTTTGCGGCTTCGGGCGGACGTTGGGACTTCCGCGCGATTCAGACCAACAGCAATCGCGGCAATAACGTATCGCTCGGCGGCAATCCGTTGGCTAGCCTGTTGATCGGCGTGCCAAACGTCGTTGACGTGCGTCCGTTGCTGCTTGATTACGGTTATCGCTGGAACAGCTATGCGGGCTTTGTGCAAAACGATTGGAAGGTGCGACCGAACGTGACGTTGAATCTGGGCATGCGTTATTCGCTGCAATTCCCGCGTTACGAAAAAGACAACCTGCAAGGTGTCTTTCGTCCAGACCTTTCACAAACCGTCACGCTGACCGAGGCGCAACGGCGCATCTTCGCCACGGGCATTGGCATTGCAGCCACAGCGGCGATTCCCACGAGCGTTCCGACCACGGCGAATTTGCCGGCCTTCGCCTTTGCCGGCGTAGGCGGACGTTCGCGTTATATCGTTGACGTAGCCTATAAAAACTTCGAGCCGCGTTTCGGCTTTGCGTGGCGTGTGCGCGAAATTGATTTTTTGGAGAAGCTGCATTTCGTCGTGCGCGGCGGTTATGGCTTGTCGCACGCTCCGCTGACGGGCAACAACCGCAACCCGAATCCTGATTTCGGTTCGTTCACGCAAGCGACTTCGGTGTTAGCGGGTTCGACGGGGACGGCTGATGCGACCCAACCGATTCGACTGTCGGGCAACACGCCACTAATCAGGCCGGTGGCGTTGGCCCAAACCTTGGGCATTCCCGCTGACGGATTGCTTTTCGGCAACAGCATCGTCGTGCCGGGCTTTGCCGATTATGGCGGAGCCAACGCCGACAATGTGCCTTATTCGCAAAGCTGGAACCTGTCACTCTCGCTCGAACCCTGGCGCAACACCGTCATCGAAACGGCTTATGTCGGCAACAAAGGCACTCACCTTTATATGCCGCTCGTGAATCTCAATCCGCGCGACATCGCGTTTGTCGAGTCGCTCGAAGTGCAAAACCTAAGCGCCGATGTTGCCGTGGCCGATCCGCTCGGACGCCGCAATCTGCTCAACGCGGCCATCACCGTCGCGCGCGGCAATCTGAACAGTCCTTATTTGGGCTTTGCCAACTTGAATCGTTTCTTTGACGCATCGGCCAATAGCATTCGCCACGCGGCTTATGTTGACGTACGCCGTCGCGTTGGTCGCGGCTTGATGTTCACGGCGAATTACACCTTTGCTAAATCCATTGACGATGCGTCAGACGCCAACCCCGACACGCGCGTCATTACCGAAGTCGGCCAGACGCAAGGTCATGTCTTTTATGGCGCGTCGCGCAAGACTGATCGCGCGCTTTCGACTTTCGACATTAAACATAATGCTTCTGCGACTTTTGTTTATGACTTGCCCTTTGGCAGCAAAGCCCGCTGGTTAAAAGACTTGCCCAGCGTGTTAAACCAAGTGGTCGGTGGCTGGGTGACTTCGGGCGTCGTGCGTTTGCAAGGCGGCACGCCTTTCCTGCCTTACCTCACCGACACCAATCGTTTAGGCGGCAACAATCGCACAGTGCGCCCTGATCTCGTGGCGGGTGTGCCGCTCATCAATCCGTTGTGGAATCGTAATTGTCCGACGGGCATTCAGTCTGACA
>JANNUY010000439.1:0-2399 GCA_031414155.1 Acidobacteriota bacterium | reverse complement strand
GCTTCGCTGCGACGATGCGCGAACACGCCGCGCGCATCATCAGCAAACACGCCAGGTTTATTGACACTAGTGGCACGGGCGGCAGTACGGCGAAAACCTTTAACGTATCCACCGCCGCCGCCTTTGTAGTCTCTGCCGCCGGTCTACCCGTCGCCAAGCACGGCAACGTCGGCGTAACGAGCAAAGCCGGAAGCGCCGATGTTTTGCGCGCGCTCGGCGTCAACATTGAACTCGCGCCCGCGCGCGTAGCCGAAATTTTCGATGAGATCGGCTTGTGTTTTATGTTCGCGCCGCATCACCACGCCGCGACCAAGCGCGTAGCCCAAGTGCGCCGCGCATTAGGCATTCGCACGATTTTCAACTTGCTCGGCCCGTTGACCAATCCGGCGGGCGCGCCTTTTCAAGTCATCGGCGTATCGAACGAAGCCGCCTGCCCGAAAGTCGCGCACGCGCTCGCACAACTCGGTACGACACGCGCGTGGGTCGTGCGCGGCGAAGACGGATTGGATGAAATTACGCTGACCGGCAAGACTGCGGTTTATGAGGCTTCGTCTAGTGGCGTTGAGCAATTTGAAATCTCGCCAGAGTTTTTCGATTTGCCACGCACTACGCTTGATACGCTGCGCGGCGGTTCGGCGGAAGAAAACGCTGCGTTGATTCGCGCCATTTTGTCAGGCGAACGTACAGACGCAGCACGCGACTTGGTAGTAATTAACGCCGCAGCGAGTCTGTATGTGGCAGAAGTTACCGACACGATGCAACGTGGGGCGGAGTTAGCGGCGCAAATGATTGAGAGTGGAGTCGCGTTCGCCAAGCTCGAAGCTCTGCGGCAAGCGAGTCAGGTGTGAAAAAAGCCGTTCACTCAACGAGCGAACGGCTTGGGTAAAATTTGTTTTGAAAAGCGGTTATTTGATCGCGGGTAGCAAGATGTCTTCGTCAACGAACGCCTTGATCGCTGTGCCTTCTTTGATTTCGACGTTCTTGCCTTTTTTGATCAAGCCCAATGGGCCAAAGAGAACTGTCAAGACAATCATCGTACCCTCTTTGCCTTCGCCCTCTTTGCCTTTGCTGCCGCGCAAGCGAATGCGGTTGTCACCGGCTTTAAGATGTTCGATGCGCATGTTCAACTCGCCCGCTTTGCCGAGCATGCCAGCTTTTTTCGCGTGTGTGATGCTGCCGACGGCTTTGGCTCCGGCTTTAGCAACGACGACGCCGTTGACTTTCAAATCTTCTGAGAGTTGAAGGTTGACCGGGTCGCCTTCGTTGGAGGTTTTTGAAGACAGCGAGTCTACGAACTTGAGTTCAACTTCGGTGCCTTCAGTGAGTTTCTGCTTGTCGTCTTGCAGCGCGAAAGCAGTCGGTTGCAAGCTCAACAGTGCGAGCGACAGGCTGAGAGCGATGATTTGCTTGAGTTTTGGCATGGTGAAATTCTCCTTTGATGATGCGGTGAAAAAATTTTATCGCAACTAACGATGGGGCCATTGGTTTTGAAAGCGCCGCACTGTAGCTTGACGTTGCGAAAGGCGTCAACGCGCAGCGCTCGCTCGCTAGAAAATATGTCGGACATCCTGCAACAAATCGTCACCCGCAAACGCGAACGCCTTGCCGTCGCGCAAGCCGCTTTGCCGTTTGCTGAATTGAAACGACAAACGCAACCGCGCGTGGCGAATACGTTCATCTCGCCCTTGCGCCGCGAAGGCATCAACATCATTGCTGAAGTCAAACGCCGCTCGCCGTCGAAAGGCGTGATTCGTGAGAACTTCGATGCGGTGAGCATTGCACAAAAATACAGCGTGAACGGCGCGGCGTGCATTTCAGTTTTAACCGAAGAAGATTTCTTTGACGGTTCGCTCGACTATCTCAAGGCGATTCGTGCGATTACGGCGACGCCGTTGTTACGCAAAGATTTCATCTTCGACGAATACCAGTTGTGGGAAGCCGCGCACGCTGGAAGCGACTGCATTCTGCTCATCGCCGCGATGCTCGAACCGACTTTGTTTAACGACTTGCTGCAAGCGGCTTACGGCTTGGGGCTGGACGTGCTGGTCGAAGTCCACGATGCGGCGGAATGTGAGATGGTGTTGCGCTACGACACGCGCTTGCTGGGCGTGAACAATCGCAACTTGCGTACGTTCGCCACCACGCTTGATACGTCACTGGCGCTGGCGGCGCAGTTGCCCAAATCGTTGACGCTGGTCAGCGAAAGCGGATTGAAGACGCGCGCCGATTTAGATTTGTTGCGCGGCGCGGGCTTTCACGCCTTTCTGATTGGCGAAGAATTGATGCGCGCGGGCGATGAAGGCGCTGCGCTGGCTGCGTTAGTGGATAAGCGGGTTGAGTCGTAAGGAGTAACAATGCGATTACAAGGTTCTTTTGCCAAATTGAGGATGACCGTTTGC
>JANNUY010000438.1:0-4927 GCA_031414155.1 Acidobacteriota bacterium | reverse complement strand
TGGACGCACACGGCAATTCGCTGCACGCCGATGTCGAACAGGCTTCGGCGACGATGCTGGCGAAGTTGAGCGAACCCTTGTTTTGAAAACGTTAAATCGCAAAGGAGTACGTAGTGATGACTGTTTATACACAAGCAATATACGAAAAAGGCGTGCTGCGGCCTGTTATGCCTTTGAGCCTGAACGAAGGCGCATGCGTCGAAATCACGGTGGAAACCGAAGTGATTGCCACCAAACGGCCTTACGACATTTTGACGGCTATTGCCGCTTTGCCGCTGGAAGTCACCCGCGAAGAAACTGCCGGACGCGAACATGACCAGTTTCTTTATGGAACATCGACGCTTGAGGGACAGCCATGATATTTGTGGATACCAGCGTTTGGTTTTCGATGACTGTACCTTCCGATCAGGATCACGCTGCCGTCGCACAACTCTTTCGGCAAAACACTGAACCGCTGCTGACTACTGATTACGTAGTGGATGAAACGTTGACGCTGTTGCGCGCACGCGGTTACACGCAACGCGCAGTAGCATTAGGCGTGGAGTTTTTCGGCGGCTCCCTCGCTACACTTTACTATTTGACGGAAGGCGATGTGCGAGCGACTTGGAACGTTTTTCAGAAATATCAAGACAAAGATTGGAGCTTCACCGACTGCGCCAGCAAGGTGGTGATGGAGCAAATGAAAATCACGCAAGCGGCTTCGCTTGATCGGCACTTCCGCCAATTCGGTCAGGTGATCGTAAGACCTTGAGGTAATCAGAGGAAAGAATATGAGCAAAAAGTTATTCGTCATTTTTTCAAACCTTGTCTTGTCAGTCGGCTTGTCGCTGATGGCTTTGGCGCAGGCTCCGGCGACGAACGATAAGCTGGCGGCGGCGTTCAACGCCGACTTGGAAAAAATGTTCAAGCCCAACGAACCCGGTGCGGCAGCCATCGTCGTCAAAGACGGGCAGGTGATTTTTCGCAAGGGCTACGGCATGGCGAATCTGGAGTTGGGCATTCCCGTCGCGCCCGATCACGTCTTTCGCATTGGTTCGGTCACGAAGCAATTCACGGCGGTTTCGATTTTGATGTTGATGGAACAAGGCAAGCTGGCGTTGACCGATGAGATTACGAAATTCCTGCCTGACTATCCCACGCAAGGGCACAAAATCACGGTTGAGCATTTGTTGACACATACGTCGGGCATCGTGACGTACACGGGTTTGCCTGAATGGCTGCCATTGTGGCGCAAAGACATGACGCTGACCGAACTGGTTGACCTGTTCAAAAACAAGCCGATGGATTTCGCGCCGGGTGAAAAATATAAATACAACAACTCGGCATTCGTGTTGTTGGGCGTGATTATCGGGAAAGCCTCGGGGATGAAATACGCCGATTTTGTCGAGCAGAAAATTTTTGCGCCGCTGGGCATGACGAGTTCGTTTTATGACAGCACGACGCGCGTAATTCCGCGCCGCATCCCCGGCTATCAAAAAGACGGCGACCGTTACACGAACGCCGAATACCTGAGCATGAGTCAGCCTTACGCGGCGGGTTCTTTGATCTCAACCGTAGACGACCTGGCGAAATGGGACGCGGCGCTTTATACCGAAAAACTGGTCAAGCAAGCGTCGCTGCAACGCGCGTGGACTTCTTATATTTTGAAAGACGGCAAGCCGACGAATTACGGCTACGGTTGGGGCGTGAATACGCTCGAAGGCCTACGGATAATTTCGCACGGCGGCGGCATCAACGGCTTTACGTGCAATGCGGTGCGTTTGCCCGAGACGCGCGTTTACGTGGCGATTCTGACCAACCGCGAAGGCGGCGTCGGCAATCTGGCGCAAAAACTTGCCGTACTCGCCAGCGGCAAAGAATGGCACGAACCGGTACCTCCCAAACCATCTGACCCGAAACCTGCGGTGGCGGTGCCTGCGGTTGCCGTGAGCGAAACGGTATTGGAACGTTATGTTGGTGAATATCAACTCGCACCGAATTTCATCATCACCGTCACGCGCGAAGGCACGAAGCTGTTCGGTCAAGCGACAGGACAGCAACGTTTTGAGCTTACGCCTGAATCGGAAACCAAATTCGTGATTGCGATTGTCAGCGCGCAAATCGAATTCACGGTTGAAAACGGTAAAGCTACGCAACTGACGCTCTATCAAGGCGGGCAAGTCGTACCTGGGAAAAAGATCAAATAGTGTAGTGATTCGTTGAAAGGAAATTTTGTGAAAAGACACTCGCTTTATGTTTTGTTGCTGATCGTGATGAGCGGCAACGTGTTCGCGCAGCGCCGCGTGCCCACCGTGGACGAACTCATCAACGTGAAATCCATCGGCACGGCGCAGATCGCGCCCGACGGCAAGCGCGTAGCCTTCACGGTCAGCGAGACTGATTGGAAGCAGGATGCTTATGTCACGCAGATTTGGATGGCGCTGGTTGAGAGCGGCAAGACCTTTCAACTGACGCGCGGAGAAAAGTCCGCCAGCAATCCCCAATGGTCGCCCGATGGCGAATGGCTGGCTTTCACCAGCGAACGCGGGGGCGGCAAGTCGCAAGTCTTTGTTATTCCGGCAGAAGGCGGTGAGGCCACACAACTCACGAAAGCCGTGAACGGCGTGAACAATTTCGGCTGGTCGCATGACGGCAAGCAAATAGCTTTCACTGCGAGCGATGCTGATGAAAAATTGAGCAAGGAACGCAAGGACGAGTTCGGCGATTTTGAAGTCGTGCGGCGCGAATACGGCTATGTGCATTTGTGGACGTTGAATGTCGAGGAAGCCTTGTCAGCGCCCGTGACGGGCACACAACGCACGCGCGGCAAAGAGTTCAGCCTTGGCGCATTTGCGTGGTCGCCGGACGACAAGCAAATCGCCTTGAGCGCGACGATCAATCCTGATCTGGCGAACAGTCGCACGGCTGACATTTATCTTTATCAACTCGGCGACAACGCGCCACGCAAGTTCGTCGCGCAAGGCGGGCCTGACACAAATCCGAGTTGGTCGCCCGATGGCAAGCAACTCATTTTCACTTCGGCGATGGGCAATGCGAAATTCTTTCATTCGAATCAACGACTGGCCGTAACGCCGTTGCGCGGCAACGAAGTGCGTTCGGTGACTGATGCCTTCGACGAACAGCCCAATCTAATCGAGTGGAACCACGAAGGCATCTATTTCACCGGCCTACAAAAAACGGCGTCGCATCTATTTAGGCTCGATCACGCGAGCGGACGCATCGTGCGCATCAGCCAGCCTGACAATCTGATGTTGAGCAATGTGTCTTTCACCGCCGACGGACAGACCATCGCGTTCACCGCGCCGTCGGCGAATTCGTTGAATGAGCTTTACGTGACTTCGGTCATCACATTCGCGCCGCGCAAGCTGACCGCGATGACCGAACAAGTGAGAGATCACCAACTCGCTACGCGCGAAGTCATCTCGTGGCAGAGCAAGGACGACACCACGATTGAAGGCATTCTCATCAAGCCTGCTGATTTCAATCCGGCGAAAAAGTATCCGCTGCTGTGTGTCATACACGGCGGGCCGACGGGCGTTGATCGGCCTACGCTGTTGGATGCGCGTTATTATCCGAGTGACATTTGGGCGGCGAAAGGCGCGCTGGTGTTAAAGGTCAACTATCGCGGCAGTGCGGGTTACGGCGAAAAGTTTCGTCAACTCAACGTACGCAACCTCGGCGTAGGCGATGCATGGGATGTGCTTTCTGGCGTAGATCATCTCGTCGCGCAAGGCTTCGTTGACGCCAATCGCATCGGCTGCATGGGTTGGAGTCAGGGCGGATATATCTCGGCGTTCCTCACGACTTCTTCAGATAAGTTCAAAGCGATTTCAGTCGGCGCAGGCATCTCGAATTGGGCAACGTATTATTACAACACCGACATTACGCCTTTCACGCTTATGTATCTCGGCAACGATCCGGCGATGGAACCGGAGCTTTACGCGAAGACTTCGCCGATGACTTACATCAAGCAGGCCAAAACGCCGACGCTGATTCAACACGGCGAACTCGACCGACGCGTACCCATTGCGAATGCCTACGAATTGCGACAAGGGCTGGAAGATCGCAGCGTACCCGTCGAGATGGTGATTTATAAAGGCTTCGGCCACGGCATCACCAAACCCAAAGCAATGCGCGCCGTGATGCAACACAACCTAACGTGGTTTAATCATTACCTGTTTGGCGAAGCCAAACCGAATCTCGCGCAACCTGAGTTGCCGAAAAAACCAGAATTGCTGAAAAAAGACGATGCGATGAAAGCGGCAGGCAATCGCTAACCCGCACGAGTTTCGTTATAGTGCGCATACCAACTGACTACCCCACGCGATAACAACAGAGAGGATCACATCAACACCATGCTTGCAAAAAAAGCTGTCAAGAAGGCCGCGAAAAAAGCTGTTAAAAAAGTGATAAAGAAAGCCGCACCGGTCGCCGCACCCGCTCCCATTGAGATTCCTAAAGTTGATTACCAAGGCATCCGTACACTGGCCTTCGATATAGGCGGTTCCGGTCTGAAATGTTCGTTGTTGGATGAGAAGGGCAACATGCTCACGCCGCGTGTGCGCTTAGCCACGCCCAAGCCGTGTCCGCCCAAAGTGTTGCTCGAAAAGTTCACTGAACTCACCGCGCAACTGCCGCATTACGACCGCATTTCAGTCGGCTTTCCCGGCGTGATTCGCCACGGACGCACGCTGACCGGCGTCAATCTCGGCGGCGACGTATGGCGCAATTACGACTTGCGCGCGGCCTTGCACAAACTCACCGGCAAACCGGTCGTCGTTATCAACGATGCCGATATGCAAGGCCTCGGCGTGATCAAAGGCAAAGGCGTAGAGATGGTCATCACGCTCGGCACCGGCATAGGTTCAGCGCTGTTTGAAGACGGACGCCTCGCGCCGCATCTCGAACTCGGCCACGCGCCTTTCCG
>JANNUY010000437.1:0-2786 GCA_031414155.1 Acidobacteriota bacterium | reverse complement strand
AAAGATCATGCAAGCAGTTCTTAAAGTCATGGAAGCGCCAGCCGAAATCGCGCTTGACCCCGAACGCAGCTATGAATTCGTTGACGGTCAATGGGAGGCAAAAGAAATGCCCGGAGCAAAGCATGGAAAAGTCAGCAGCCGTCTTGATCGGCGGTTAGGTAACTTTGTTGAAAATAATAATTTGGGAGAGGTTTATGTTGAGACCACTTTTCAGATTGGTGCAAGAGAACGTATTCCTGATTTAGCTTTTCTCTCTGCCGCGCGTATCCCGCCAGAAGGCGACCCTGAAACGAAATGGTTAATCGTTCCTGATATCGCGATTGAGGTAATTTCGCCCAATGACGTTTTCTATGACGTCGTGGATAAAACGAATGAGTATCTTGAGGCCGGTGTTAAACAGGTCTGGCACGTCAATCCTAAAGATCACACGATTACCATATATCGTTCACGCATAAACATCATTGCGTTTCCCGATGAAGCTGAGTTGACCTGCGAGGACTTGCTGCCCGGCTTTCGCTTGTCGCTACACGAAGTCTTTAGCGGGCTTAAGACCTAACTTTGAGTATGACCAACATCATCGAAATGCGCGGCATTACCAAACGCTTTAGCGCGGTGACGGCGAACCAAAACATCTCGCTCGGCATTCCGGCGAATACGATTCACGCGATTATCGGCGAGAACGGGGCGGGCAAGTCTACGATCATGAAAATCCTTTACGGTTTTTACACTGCCGACGAAGGGGAGATCGTGATTGACGGCACGCCGCGCCAGATTCGCACGCCGCACGATGCCATCGCGCTCGAAATCGGAATGGTGCATCAGCACTTTATGCTCGTGCCGCCGATGAGCGTACTCGAAAACATCGTGCTGGGCGCTGAACCCGGCAACGCTTTCAAGCTGGATGTGAACGCGGCTGAAAAAAAGATTCGCCAGTTATCGAATGATTTCGGATTCGCGCTTGATCCGCACGCGCTGGTCGCCAATCTTTCGGTCGGCCAACAGCAGCGCGTCGAAGTCCTCAAGGCCCTTTATCGCGGCGCACGCATTTTGATTCTCGATGAACCGACCGCCGTACTCACGCCGCCCGAAGTCGAGGAGTTTTTCAAAATCCTGCGGCGCATGCGCGAGCAGGGTAAGACGATCATCATCATTACGCACAAGCTCAATGAAGTGTTGGCGCTGTCAGACAACGTGACCGTGATGCGCGACGGTCAGGTCGTAGGCAACGTCGCAACAAAAGATACCAACGCCGCCGAACTCGCGCGGATGATGGTCGGGCGCGACGTGCTGTTGCATGTCGAAAAGCCTGACGCCAAGCCGCAAGCGCCCGTGCTGGAAGTGGTAAATGTCAAACTCGGTACGGCGCTCAACGACGTGTCGTTAAAGATTTGTGCTGGAGAAATCGTCGGCATCGCGGGCGTCGAAGGCAATGGGCAAACTGAATTGATCGAAGTCCTCGCCGGATTGCAACGCGCCGCGTCAGGCCAGCTCACGGTGAACGGTACGGCGATCAACAAACTTTCGGCGCGCCAGATCAAAGAGCTTGGCGTAGCGCACATCCCTGAAGATCGCCATCAGCGCGGCTTGTTGCTCGATTTCGATTTGAATGACAACGCGATGTTGGGTACGCATCATCGCGCTCCGGCGGCGGCGGCTTCGGGCTTGCTGGATCGCGCGACGATTAGCAAAAAGACTGACAATTTGATTCGTGATTACGACGTGCGTCCGCCGAATGCGGCGCTGCCAGCGCGCGCGTTGTCGGGCGGCAATCAGCAAAAGCTCATCATCGGTCGTGAGATCGGGCGCGAATTCGATTTGCAGCCTAAGCTGTTGCTGGTCTCGCAACCTACGCGTGGCGTAGACATCGGCGCGATTGAATTCATCCACCGCAAGCTCGTCGAATTGCGCGACACCGGCGTCGCCATCCTGCTCGTTTCTGCCGAACTCGAAGAAGTGCTTTCGCTCGCCGACCGCCTGCTCGTGATGTATCAAGGTCGCATCGTTGGCGAAGTTGATCCCGCTACGGTTTCGCAAGAAGAATTGGGTTTGATGATGACGGGCGGCAAACGCTAACCGTTCGCGCTACAACCTAACGACTCGCCTTTCATTCGCCGCCTCATATAACGCCGTCACCACTTCCAGCGAAGTGCGTCCGGCGCGTCCATCCAGCATTGGCGCGCGGTTGTCGCATACGGCGTGATAGAAATCTTCGATTTGCAGGCGATGACCTTCGTTAGAAATCGCCGCCGGATTGGTCGAACCGTCAGTGAGTTGCGCGTCGTTGCTGGCGGCAGATGGCTCGCCGTCAATCTCCCACACGCTGATCGCATCGCCGTCGAGAATGATCGTACCGCGTTCGCCGCTGAGTTCGACGCGGCGCTTGAAACCAGGCTTGACCGAAGTCGTCGCCTGCACCAAGCCCAACGCGCCATTGGCGAAACGTAAACTGCCAACCAGTGTGTCTTCGGCTTCGATGTGCGGATAGCGCAACGCCTGCCGGAACGCGAAGGCTTCAGCCACTGGCCCCGCAAACCAGCGCAAGAGGTCTACGGTATGAATGGCCTGGTTGATGAGCGCCCCGCCGCCGTCGAGCGATTGCGTGCCGTGCCACGAGTCGGCGTAATAGTCCGGCGCGCGATACCATTTCACGACCGCGTCACAAACTATCAACTTGCCCAAACGATTTTCTTCGAGTGCCTGCTTGATGCGTTTTACCGCAGGCAAAAAGCGCGATTGAAAGATCACGCCGAGTTTCACGTTTGCCGCTTCGCACGCCTCAATCAAGG
>JANNUY010000436.1:0-4678 GCA_031414155.1 Acidobacteriota bacterium | reverse complement strand
TCCATCGTTGATACTTCAAAGTTGGATGTCTATCGTAGGCTTGGCAAACCCACACAAACAGTTGAATGAGTTGGATTTCTGGATTCATACCCCAACTCTACAACCTTTGTAGGGTTTGCCGCTTTACCCTTGATTCGCATAAAAAATGCACGCCAGCTTTAAGGGCAGCGAATCATAACAGGTTGTGGCAGGATTTTTACAAGGCGTATGAGTACGTGATTTGCGGGAAGGAAGAAAACTATGGCTCAAAAAAAACAGTGCGGAGAGATTGGCAGCTCACTGGGTACTACCAATCACTCCGCTACCAAAGAACGAGTTGCGAATTAACTCTGCGACGGGGGTTTTACCGGCATCGGACCGCCACAAATTTTCATCAACGGCAACAGATCTTGCTGCCACCTAAGTAACAGCTTGAATGCAGAGATACTTCCAGCCCGTGCGCGAAAAAAAATTACGTTCATTCAAAAATCTTTCACAAAAATTTCAACCCGCCTTTAAGACGCGCCTGCGCCACCAGAGTAATGTGCCTGCGTCGTAACGGCTTGCGCCGCTACGTGGCAATTCAAGCCGTTCGGTCGTTGACCGTGGGGCATGGTTCATCTCGTCTTCAAGGAGCTTCTCATGAAATCACTTACGCATGTCGCCCTGACTGTCGCCTTTCTATTCGCCTTGTCGTTGGTGTGGGAAACCGCGTCTCAACCAACCATGCCCAGCTTCGTTGCCAGCGTAGCGGCGCAGGGCAATCCGTTTCAACGCCGCCGCGAATGTTCGCTCGGCACGATGTATGGCGCGCACGGCTACACCTATAGCGGTTATGCGATGGGCGCTTACCTCGCCATCGCCGGTTCGATCAATTTCGACGAAAGCGGAACCATCAGCGGAACCTATAACGGCACGCTCGGCGGCAATCCGTTGAAAGGCAAACTGGCAGGCGCGATTACGGTCGAGAGCGATTGCACCGGCAAGGTACGCATTGATCTGCCCATCGCGGGCGTATCGGCCAACGGTACGTTTGTGATTGTGAATGACGGCAAAGAGACGATGTTTACTTCGACCGACAGCGGTATCGGCGTCACAGGCATAACGAAAAAGCTGTAAGCCTCAAAAAATACCTACCAGGCAAAGAAGGGGAGAAGGTCGGCGAAGCGTTCTTCGCTTCGCCGACTTCGTACTCTTTTGGAACTTTAGCGAAAAAGATTTGAGACGCCCATAGTGAAGACTAAGGCACCGCGCCCTTCCCACGGTTTACGGTGCAGGTTCCAGGCATAGCCAACCGTGGCATCGAAACTGACAAGGCTCAACCTTACGCCGCCACCGAGCGCGTAACGGGTAGCGGCAACCTTGAGGCCACGTTGTTCAAGACGCGCGGCGTCGAAGATCAGCACCGGACTGACAGCGATCAAATTGGCTTCATAAAGCAAATCGTTCAACACGCGCCCGGGATAAACCAGGTCGCGCGCGGCTTGCGCTTCAACGGCTTGGTAAACGGAAGATTGTTTCAACGTCTCGTAATCGGTCTGCATCTTTTTCCGCACCATTTCTATCTGCTGTGCCAGCGCCGTCAACGCGATGACCCCATCAGCCACAGCACCCGAAGTCGGCAGGTTCGCAACACCAGCCAAACTCTCAATGTCATCATTCAAGTCTTCGGTGTCGGAAGGAACGCGCGACGCTCTCTTTTGAAAGCCGACGGCCAGCACCAGCACGTCGGCAACTTTCAATTCGTTGGCAGCCAACCCCTGCAACACATTTTGCAGGTCTTCGTTGACCGTCTCGAAATCGGTATGACAAGTGGCAAGCTGGTCGAGCAACTCAGGTCCCGGTTCCGTCTCACCCAGTTGCTGCCTGACCGCTTTTTCCAGCGTATCCAAGCCCTTACCCAGTTTAGTCAGCGGTTCTTGCAAATCGCGTGCGCGCTCCGCTAACGCACGAAATTGCCCTGTCTCGCCGAGGTGATTCAGTACAAACGCCGCCTTCGTGATGTTCAACTGGAGTTCAATTCCGTCTTTAAGGTCAGGCTCTTTCAACAACTCATCCGGCACCAGCGGTTTGCCCCACACCGGCAAGGCCAGCGTCAGGTTAGTCACAGCAAAACGATCAAAGCCCACCCGGCCTGCCGCACTGGTTTGCGCTAAACGATTTTGCGGGAAGCTGCGCACGAACGGATTGCTGAGGATGATCCAGTCTTCACCGACAATGAAGTTCTGTTCGACGTTGCCGCCGAAAAATCTTTCAGCGACCGGCAGTCGCCCATAGGTATGAATCTCTCCGGCAGTAAATTGCGCGTCGAGAGTGAACGTGCGGTGGTTGCGCACGCGATAACGCAAACTGGCGGCACTGTCGAATAATTGTTTGCGGTAATCTATCTGCCGCCCTTCGCCGACATTGCCCAGTTGCAACCCATAGGAACCTTTCCAGCGCAATTCCGCCGGGCGCTGGCGGAATAGTTGTTCGCCCAGGCGCAGCGTGGCGCCAACAAAGGCTTTGCCAGCGGCATAGCCGGTACGCGCCAAATCCGTCGCTTGAATCTGATTCGGCGCGGCATCAGATTGTTTATGCCCTCCTTCCAGCGAAGCGCCGAAACGCACAATCAATTCCGGCGAACCGAACGCGCGCGTCGCGCCAAAGACTTGGCCTACCATTAAACCTTCTTTCAGCTTGAGCGCATTGCTGGGCACATCCGAGTAAAGGTAACCCAGCCGCCAATCGGCGTGGCGGAGCGTGCCGGTGGCGAAATCACGCGAACCATTGGCAGTCGCCTTAAGCAACGTGCTGGAAGCCGACCCTGCCCCCTCCAACGAAATGTTATTGAGCAAATCACCCGGCTGATTGATCGTCAGCTTGGTTCCGCCTAACACCCCTCGCGACCGGTTGTAATCAAGAAAGGGTTGCGGGAAGAAATTGGCTAACCGCTGGGTGGCGGACGTTTCGATTACCGAACGACCCACTTCATTCTTCCCGCTTTGTTCAACCACTCTGGTCGCATAGTAAGGGAAGCCAAAACTGTAGACGTGATAGACGACATCTACCGTTTTCGGATTGCTGTGCTCATCGCAATTTTCCAGACTCGGTTTGGCTACCCGAAAAGCCAGCCGCGTGAACGGACTGACTGATAGCTCAGGGAAGCGGCCATTGATTCTGATAAAGCTGTCGTTGAAACCCGCCAACTTAAAGGGCTGGCCTTTTTTGAGCGGCAAGCGCGGATCGTCGGTCAGTTCTTTGAGCTTTTGGTTGACCGAGCCAAAAAGCCAATCCAGCGGAGCATCAATGCGAATCTCGCGCACCAGAAACCCTTCGTATTCCGCGCGCGGCCGTTTGCATTGATTGGTTTGGGCCTGGGCCGCCGGGCCAACCCACAAAACGGTGAGCGCGAAAAGACAGACCCTCACTAACTTAGCACTCTGGCTATTCATCGTTTTCTCCAATGCGGCTGTTTGTCCGGCAGTCATCAGCCTATCGGCAGCGGATTGTCATTGGCTGTACCCTTGACGAATCCGCTGCCGATCATTGCAACCCAGACTTGCAAGCGAACGACTGCCAGTAAACCTGTTGACCCTGTGCGGCGCTTTTCAGCAAGCCGCCTTAGTTGTCAATGGTCGCAATCAGAAGGTTGTTGAGTTTTTCATCGTTAGACGTGCCAGTCGGCAATTGTTTGGCGCGTTTCGCCACTTTCGTTTGCAACAGGGCAAGACCTTCGGGCGTGAGTTGTTTTGTTTGCGCCAGCGATTCGGCGGTCGCTTGCAGTTCCTTGCCGATATGCACGTGAACTTCAATCCGCGTGACCATTACGCCCGCCGCATTCTTCTGTTTCAGCATGAAATCAATGATCCAGAACGCAGTGTTGTCGGGGTTGCACCCCTTGGTCAGTCCGAAATTAATTTCAGTCTTGTCATCGGGGGTTAATATCGCCACGGTGACTGAAAACGGGGTGCAGTTCTTAGGCTTGGCCAGCTTGTCTGAAGTGGTGGAGGGAGCAATTGCTGTTTCTGCTTGCTTGGTGGGCATAACTGAATCCTTTCTTGGTAAATACGGTTGTGGTTGTGTCAAAAAACCATGCGTCAACGCCGTCGCTGATGCCCATGGTTTTTTATTAAGTTAAGGCTAAACCGAATTAGCCTCACTGTAGTAAAGCGTTTTCCGCATTCGAAACAGGTCAGGCAAAACAAAAAAAAATTGCCGTCGCGTGGTAAGCCCTTTCTTTTGATTTAATTTCGGGCGTTCCATTGCATGTCAACGTCGAACGCGCCGCGCGCGGTGCTGGCTCGGCAGCTTTGGATTAGAGCGGTTGCGGTATTTGAAAACAACGGGCTGGCAGAGGCACAAAACGTCATGGGCGATAGCGCAGGGCAAACCATTCTCAATTCTCCATTTTTAATTTTTTGGCAGGAAGGAAAACTCACGCAGACCACGCTTCCTGCCAAAGAGTTGAAAATGGAGAATTGAGAATGACGGTTGCGAAGCGACTTACCTCCCAGAATCGGTTTGCACTGCGCACCTCTGTTCCAGCGTTTTCCGCGCAACGATTCTTATTGAAAGTTCAGCTTGAACAAATTCGCCGTGCGTCCGTCGGCGATGACGCGAAAATACATCTCGCCTTTGCCTGCCAGAGTACGCGGCAAAGTCACGTTGATTTGATCCAGCCCAACGTTGTCGCCTTGCGGCCCGGCAAAAAGCACTG
>JANNUY010000435.1:0-4370 GCA_031414155.1 Acidobacteriota bacterium | reverse complement strand
TCGTTTTTGCCGACCACGCAATATGACACGCGCGTGCAACTCAACGACAACGTGACCGTCAACCGTGGCTCGCACAGCTTCAAGTTCGGCACTGATTACAACCGCACGTTCGCCGATCAGGTTTTTGCCTTTCGCCAAACCGGCAATTTCTCGTTCCAGAATCTGGGCACCGACACCACCAGCTTGCGCACGATCATGCAAATTCTGACGCTGGGCAATGCGGGCGGTGCGGCTGATTCGGCCAATCGTTTCGACAACACCAACGTGCGTTATCGCCGCAACATCGGCAACGGCCTCGTGGATATGGTCTCGAACGAAATCGCGTTTTATGCGCAGGATTCGTGGAAGATCATTCCGAATTTCACGCTGTCTTACGGCTTGCGTTGGGAAGCGCAATATATGCCGCAACCCAGCACGACCAACACGGCGTTGGCTGATGCGGTCCGCAACACGGCGCTGCCGATCACGGGCGGCAAGGGTATCAACGTTGGTACGATTCCTAATCAAACTGATCAATGGGCACCGCGCATCGGCGTGGCGTGGGATCCTTTCAAAGACGGCAAAACCGTCATCCGTTTCGGCACGGGCATTTTTTATGCGCGCACGCCGTTACTGACGTTGGCTGGGCCTTTGAACAACTTCCGCACGCCGCCGGGCGATGTGACTTTCGACATTCAGGGCTTCACGGCGACTTCGGGCGCGGGCACTGCGTGCGCGAGTCTGGCGAACGCGGCCTGCCCGAATACGGTTTACAAGATGTTCCAACTGGTGGGCATCAACCTGAACAATTTCGCGCTCGACAAGCTGCCGATTCTGACGGTTGACCAAGTCAACCAGATCAACGCGGGCATCTCGTCGGCGCGCGGCCAGGTCATTAATCCGTTGAACGGCCTGCAACTCATTACGGTGGGCGAAGGCCTGAAAAACCCGCGTTCGTTCCAAGTGAATTTCGGCGCCGAGCGCGAAGTGAAACAAGGCTTGACGTTGGGCTTCACCTTCGATGTGGTCAACACGGTGCATCTCAATCGCAACCGCGATTACGATCTGGCTCCGCCGACGGTACGGGCGGCTGACTTGAGCTTGCGTCCGTTTTATAACCGCAACCTGCGCCCGATCACGGCGTTGGGCGCGAACGGTTACGTGCAAGTGCGCGAAGCCTCGGCGCGTTCGTTGTATCAAGCCATGGCTTTCCGGGTGAACCTGCGCCGCAAGTGGGGCTCGCTCGACGCCAATTACGTATTGTCGAAAAATTTGGATGACGATTCGACCGAACGCAATGCGTCGTTCTCTGAGTATGCCGACACTTACAACCTCGCGCCCGAATACAACTATTCGCGCAGCGACCGCCCGCATCGTTTCAACTTCAATGTGCTTTATAACCTGCCGTGGGGCTTCCAGGCTTCGGCGTTGGGACGCTTCCAATCAGGCCAGCCGATAGATGTTGTGGTCAGCAGCATTATTGCCCCGACAGGTTCCGGCCTGACGGCGGCGCAATATGCGGCGCAAGTGACTGTGGCAAGCAGCACCTCTGGTGACGTGAACGCGGATGCCGGCAACAGTGACCGTCCGTTCACCGCGCCTGGCGTGCCGTTCAAACGCAATTCCCATCGCAACTACGGCAGCAAGAACGTTGACTTTCGTTTGCAGCGCGATTTCAAGATCGGCGAAAAGGTCAGCATTTCGCCTTCGTTCGAAGCGTTCAACCTGTTCAAGTTCCGCAACTTCCGTTTAGGCGGAGCCAACGCGTTCGGCTACGGCAACCCAGGCGTCAACGAACGCACGGGCCAGGTGTTGTTGCCGTCCAACCCCAACTTCCTGCAACTGAAAGATGCCAACGGCAATTACCTGCTTAACAATTTCGCAGGCGTGCCGCGCGCATTGCAATTCGGTATTCGCGTGAAGTTCTAATCGTGAGCTAATGCGACCTAGTGAAGGCAGCGCCGCAAAAATTTGCGGCGCTACCTTGCGGTCATAACAAAAAAAGGCCGCGCCGTTTTCTTGTTTGAGAGAGCGGCGCGGCCTTTTTTTCATATGTGTACCGGGATCACGCTGCCAATCGCAGGACTTCTTTAATTTCCCGGGCAAAGCTGGTACCCAATCGGTTTCAGGCCATGGTGAAAGGTTCGTATGCTAGCTGACTTTGAATTCGAATTCTTTGGCAGCGAAGTAACCGTCTGGCGTCGTCACTAATGCGGTGAAGCGATGAAGCCCCGACTTAGGACGTTTCGGTTTAGGCGGGCCAGAAAAGCTGAAGCCGCCGAGTGGTGTTTCGTAACTGTCTCCTACCAAAGGGCTGGTCTTACGGCTCAAACGAATTTCGAGCTTTCCTTCAAAACAAAACCACAGGAATTGCGCGTCATCCGTTAGCGTTAATGCGTCCGGCTTGGTGAACAACTCTATCGTGCCTTGATTGTCGTCAAGTTTTACCTGGATTTGCACTGGAACGGTTTTTATTTCCTTTGACGATGGGAGGAGGCTCCGTTTCACCGCTTGTATCGCCAATTGTCGGGCCTTGACGTAATTAGGCATAGGTTCGGCCAGTTCGACCAGTTGGGCTTTGCGTGTGAGTTTGGCGGGTTTCGTGGGTCGCTTAGACATAAGTTTTTCTCCTAATGGAATGGTAGTTTGAATTAGTTTTCCGCAGTGAGTTCAAGCTGTTCGTTCATACTTCAGAAGGGCGCATGCGACGACGGCGCACCATCACGGAAGGGTCGAGCGGCGGCAAGCGAATCTCTGATCCGTCGGGCGGCGTGACGATGACCGTATATTTATAAAATGCCTCGTCGTCCTGCTCGGCTCCTACGGCGTCGCCTCTGATAAGTTGCGTCACAAAAGGTGCGCTTTCCCAGATGGTGAAGCCGCCTGAAAAATCGCCGAAAAATGGTGACTGTTCAAAAATGACTTCTGCCTTGGCGGGGCTGGGATGCTCTGCGCCGGGGAAATCTACGGTAAAAAACCACTGCACTTGATCGTTCGTCTCAGCGGAAACGGGACGGAAGCGCGGGGCGAGAATGCGGTAACTTCCGTGTTCATCTTTTTCGAGTTTGATCTCAAGGTTTCTGACGCTCATGGGAAATTCTCCTTCGGCTTATGAAGGCCGATGATGATTCAGGTTGAAACGACGCAGCCAACTTTTTTAAGCAGCCTGGGGGCTTCAGTTGCCGCGCATGATTACGTTGAATTGAGGGTCGGTGCGTAAGGCTGCGAGTACTGGATCACGCAGCAGGAAATGTTTTTGATAACCCTGCGCCAGGGCTTTGCGCATCCATTGCAAAGCCTGTGCGCGTTGGCCTGCCAGTTCATAAACGGTAATGGCACTCGCCAGACATTCTGTATGGTTAGGCTCTTGTTGTAAGGCTTCATCAATCTTGGCTAACGCCGGGGCAAAGCGTCCGCGTTTAGCCAGCAACTCCGCCCACTTGGCTGTCTCGGCGGCACTCAAGGCGGAATTGCCTGCCAGTGATTGATATTGTTGTAAGGCCAGTTCGTACGCCGCAGCCTCAGCCGTCTGATCAGAAAGTTGTCGCGCGGCGTCTCCCGCATTCCCAAGCAACACCGGATTGCGCGGACTCAATTCCAAGCCCTTTTTGAATTCGACAGCCGCCTCCTGAAACTGTCCTTGATAATAAAGCGCCGTACCCAGGTTAGCGTGAGCTTCGGGTGTTCTGAGCATGCTCAACGATTGACGAAAAGCTGCCAGCGCGGCTTCCCAATTGCCTTGATAGAGATATGCGATACCCAGGTTGCTTTGGCCGTCGGCGTTGTCCGGCGTGAGTCGCACCACTTCTTTCCATTGCCGCGCAGCTTCGTCGTATTGCCCATGCTCAAAAGCGTAGTTGCCGTATTCGTTGCGGCTCACCCAAAAGCCAGGATCAAGCGCAATCGCTTTTTGGAAGGTCTGTTCAGCGTTGCTGCCTTGCGCGAGTGCGGCGTAACTATTCGCCAAGCCGACAAAGGCCGCGATGGAGGTGGGATGCTGTTGCAATACCTGCCGGAAGTTTTGCGCGGCTTCTTGATGGCGTTCGAGCGCCTGGTTGATTTCACCCAGCGTGAATTGCACCTGCCGTTTCTGTGGGTCGCTTTGCCCTTCATTTTGTGCGGATAGGCTTTGTGCCATTTCGCTGGCATTCTTGGCTTGCGCCAGCCAAAAGCCGTCTTGCAACAGATCGTATTTGATGAGGTAAGCCCGCGCCTGTGCGGCATAAAAAATCGCCTGCTTACCGGCGGGTTGTACGATGATTTGGCCGAGCAGGGTGATGGCTTCGCCTGCTTCTGCCGCGCCCTTCTCGCCGCCGAGCATTTGCGCAATTTCTAAATGACCCAAGGCTTTCACATAGGCAAGCTGAAAAATCGCGGCGGCAGATTGGCGC
>JANNUY010000434.1:0-5314 GCA_031414155.1 Acidobacteriota bacterium | reverse complement strand
AATTGCTGGCCGGACGCGATCACTTGCAACGCGCGACGCTCGCGGCACGGCGCGCGGGCAATGCGCGGCTGTTGGCTGACGCACACTATTTGCTCGGCAAGATCGAATGGAAAGAAGGCGATTTCGAAGGCGCGCGTTATCACTGGTTGCGCGCCGCGCGGCTGGCTGAAACAACCACGGATGCCGTGTTGCGCGCACGCGTCAAAATGCAGGAAGCCTTCGTGCTTTATGCCGAAGCCAAGCTGAAAGAATCGGTTCCGATTTTTCAGGAAGCCATCGAACAACTTAAGGAACTCAATCACGTGAGACTGTTGGTCAAGGCTTATAGCGGCTTGTCGCGGGTTTACGCGCGTCTGGGTTCGTGGGGTACGGCAGCGCGCTTGTTCGATGAACGAATGCAACTCGCTCAAACCGAAAACCTCCCCAAAGCCGAAGCCCTCGCTTATACCGATTTGGCCGAACTCAAACTTTATCAAGGTGATTTGACCGAAGCGCGCCAAGCGATTCAGCAAGCCATCGTCAAACACGGCACTTCGACTTATGCCCGCACGCAACGCGTACTCGGTCGCATCCACCTGGCTTTCGGCGAGCGTACGCAGGCCATTGAGGAATTGGAAAAAGGCCTGACGACGGCGCGCGAAAAAGGCGCGCTCGAAGAACAAGTGCTGTGCGAACTCAAACTCGCCAACATTTATCTCGATCAAAAAGAATTCGACAAAGCCAGTTTGCACATCACCGCGGCTGAAATGACGACGGCGCTTGACCCTTCATTGGGGTTGGCGGGCCGTGTCATTTTCACGCGCGCCAATCTTTACGCCGCGCAAAAACACAATGCCGAAGCCAATCGCGGTTACGCGCAAAGTCTCTCGATTTTTCAAAGCATCAGCGACCCTTATCGCTCCGGCCAATGCGAAGCCGCCATCGGTGAGTTACGTTTACAAACTGGTCGGCTCGAATCGGCACGCGCCCACTTCGAACGTGCCCAAGCCATCTTCGCCAAGCTCGGCGCGACCGGCGAATTGCGCCGCATCGAAACGCGCCTCACCGCCGGCATGCTGGCAAGCGTGCAAGGCGCCCTGACGCAAAACATGACGAACGTGTCTAAAACGGCGTTTCTCTCGCTGGCGCGTCCGGCGGCAGAAAAAGGCGCGACCGCAATGTTGCCTTCGGCGCAAACCATTCTGCTCGCCATCGGACAAGGCGAACTCGCCGACCTCATGGGACGCGGCCTCGAAGCAGAAAACTATGTCGTCGAGCGCGTGCAAGACGGCAAGATCGCGCTCGCCATGGTCGTCGGCAAAGAACGCAATTTCAGTCTGCTAGTTCTCGACGCCTTGCTCGAATTCAAATCAGGCTTCGACGTATGCCGCGAACTGCGCAAAACCAAATTTGAAACCCCTGTCATATTGCTCGGCAGCCGCCACGGCATCGAAGATAAAATCGAAGCCCTGCAAGCAGGTGCCGACGACTTCCTCAGCAAACGCAACCTCGTGTTTGAAGAGTTGCTGGCAAAGATGGAAGCACTTCTCAGATAGTTGTCAGTTGTCGGTTGTCAGTTGCCGGTTCGCAGAATCAGTTCTCGCGCAACCCTCAATTGAACTCATAACGATGAGGTAGCAAACCGACAACCGACAACCGACAACCGACAACTATGAAAATTATCATTGTAGGAGCAGGCCGGGTGGGATTGGGCGCTTTAGGCGTAGGCCTCGCGCTGCAAGGCCACGAGTTGGTATTCGCCGCGCGGCGCGATGAACTCGTGCAAACGATCAATGTCAACGGCTATGACGTACTCACCAAGGGCGCAACCGAGACCAAGCTCGAAGTGCGCGGCGTGCGCGCGGTCAAAATGCCGGGCGCGACTTTCGCCGAAGAGTTGAAAGACGCCGATCAGGTTTACACCTCAGTGCGGCCTGACAACCTGCCGTGGATCGCACCGGTACTGGCCGAAGCCTTGCTGCATCGCGTACAGGAAAAAGTCACCAAGCCGCTCGACGTGTTTTGCTGCGAAAACCTCAAGAACGCCGGTTCGCAACTCGAACGGTTGATTTTCACCGCACTGCCGTTTCAATACGCGCAGGAAGTGCAAGACCGCGTAGGTTTCAACGCCGCTATTTCTGACCGCATCGTGTCAGGGCAGGAAGCCGATGCCAGCGGACGCCAGGTCATCACCGCCGACGTAGCGGGCGATGTGTTGTTCGACACGTTGCAACTCAAAGGCGATTTCGACGCGCTGCCGCCGTTCAAGGGCATTGATAACTTTCCGGCTTCGATGGAAGAAAAACTTTACGTGCTGAATTGCGGCCACGCCGTTTGCGCTTATCTCGGCGCGCAAAAGGGCTACACCTACATTCACGAAGCGATGGCCGACAAAGAAATCCACGCCGCCGTGGTCGGCGCAATGATCGAATCGCAACGCGCCTTGCAAGGCAAGCACGGACGCGCGCTGCATTACGCCGCGATGATCAACGACATTCTGGTGAGCTTCTCGAACGCCGCGCTAATGGACACCATCGCCCGCGTAGGCCGCGACCCCATCCGCAAGCTGCAAGCCGACGACCGCCTGATCGGGCCAATCAAGCTGGCCTATCGTTACGGCATCGAACCGACGAACTTAATCAGAGGCTGCGCCGCCGGATTTGCTTTCAAGCCCGAAGGCGATCCGCAAGCCAGCGAATTGCAAAAAATCATCGGCGAAAAAGGCATTGACCACGCCCTCGATTACATTGCGCAACTGCGCGCGTGGAATCCGATTGCGCAAATGATTCGCAGCGAATACCGACAGATTGTGGGCTAGCTGATCACGCGCTACGATTTTTTTCGGGGGTCATTTCAGCCATCTCAGGACTTGCGCAGAAATTAGCCACAGAGTCACCGAGACACTGAGCGAAGAAAAGATTTTCACCAAACTTGAGAAACATCTCTGTGACTTTGCGCCTCTGTGGCAACCATTCTCGCGTTTTGCGTAAGCCTTATATCTTCCATTTTTCTTTTCGTTCTCTGGCGCTAGAGTTTTCAGCAGGCATTCTGTTAAGCTCCGCTCAGGCTCCAGTCCAGAGCCATCCGGTCTAACCGCTACAGTCACTATGGTCTTGGCGATGGTTTGGCAAAAGTTCGCTCTCAGTTTTTTGGGTTAGCCCGGTTCTTCTGTTTATTACATTTTTTCCTCCGCAGTTAAGGACTTGGTGTATGAACGCGCGACTAGCGATGCGTTCATGAATTGGCGACATCAACCCAAAGAGCGTCGTGATATGTCTGAACCGACCAAAACCCTGATTGAAACTTCAATCGAGCCTCCCACCGAAACGATTGATATTCCGTTAGCCCAACAAACCACCGAAAAGAAAGAGTCTCCTTACGGCGAATCGCCACCACAATTATCGGCGGGACAATGGGTATCGCATTACTTCGTCCGCCAAATGCTCGGTAAGGGCGGCATGGGAGAGGTTTATGCCGCCGACGATAAGTCGCTTAAACGCAAAGTCGCCCTAAAAATTTTGCCGAAATCGCTGGCGGCAGATCAGGAAATGCAAGCGCGCTTCCTGCAAGAAGCACGAACGTTGGCAGCCTTGCATCATCCCAATATCGGAGGCATTCATGATCTGACTGAAACGCCGCAAGGTTGCGTGCTCGTCCTCGAATTTATCGAGGGTCAAGGGCTAGACGAATACTTGAATAAGCGTGACGCCTTAACGGCGGAAGAAGCCTTGCCGCTTTTCCTGCAATTCGCCGAGGCCTTAAAAGCCGCCCACCGTCGAGGCATCACCCATCGCGACCTCAAACCCGCCAATCTAAAACTCACGCCCGCCGGGCAACTGAAAGTGCTGGATTTCGGCATCGCCACGATGCGGGAAAAACAGCAGGCGCAATTAAATCAATCCTGGGTGGCCGGATCGGATACGCCAACGCAACCGGAAAAACTCTTTACCGACAGGGGCAAAGTCATCGGTACGCCGCACTACATGGCCCCTGAGCAATTACGTGGAACCGAACAAGATCAGCGCACCGATGTTTGGGGCTTCGGCTGTGTCTTATTCGAAGCCCTCACTAAACGCAGGCCGTTTGCGGGAAACAATTATTTCGAGTTGGCTGCCACCATCTTCAATGAGGAACCCGACTGGCAAAAACTGCCCGCGACGACGCACGCTTGGGTGCGCGAATTGTTGCACCGGTGCTTTGAGAAAGCCCCTGACCGTCGGTGGCAAACGATGGATGAAGTAGTGTCGCAACTCTCAGCGGCACAGCCCGGCCCCTTGCGCACACGCATCATTCGCGTGGCCCCAGTTACAGGCCGTCAGTCGAAAACTCCGGCTTGGCTGTTGCCAGGATTGGCAGCCCTGACAGTCATATTGGCTACGCTGCTGATCGGCGAACGGGGGCAGCGATGGTGGAGCGTTCCCGCGCAAAAATACCTGGCGATCATGCCGTTCAAACCGCTCGGACAAGCGGCCGCCGACCCGATGCTGGCCAACGGATTGCTCAGATTGTTGCGCGATAATTTGAACAGTGTCTCAGGGCTGCAAGTGATTCGTGAGTCGCCGCCGTCAGACCACAGCGACAATAATCTGTGGCTCACCAAGAATCTGGGAGCGACCTTGATCTTACGCGGCTCAGTCGCGCGTGCGTCTGATCGTTTGAATATCAATTACCTGTTGCTCAACGACCGCGCACGTACGCTGAAAGACGAAACTGTTGAAAACACTGACTTGTTGGCGGCGATAGATCAGGTGAGTGCGCAAGTCGCGCATACCTTGGGGCTGGAATTTGCCGTGCCGCCGCGCCAATCTGCCGCCGCGATTTTTCAGCTTGCCTATGTGAAAGCCTTGGGTCATTTAGAAATTGCGCAAATGCTCGGCGGCGAGAAGGGCGCGGCAGAAGCAGGCGAAGCCATCACCATGCTCGGCCAAATCATCGAACAACCCGCCGGTAAGCAAGCGATTTTTTATGCCGCACAGGCGCGGGCTTACCTCATCAAATACGATCTGTTGCAAGACGGCTTTTGGCTGACGCAAGCCAAGAATGCCAGCGAAATGGCACAAAACCTATCCGCACAAAATGAAGGGCAAAACGACCCACAGAAACGGCAAGTGCAATTCACGCTGGGTGAAATCAATCAGGCGCTCGAACGCCATCAAGAAGCCGCGCAAAACTTCCGGCAGGTATTGCAACAGCATCCCACCTCCATCGCGGCTTTCGTCGGCTTGGCGAATAGTTACGCCGCGCTCGCGCAAGGCAGCAACGCTGAACAGACCTTCCAAAAAGCGATTGCGCTTGATCCTGGCTTTTGGGTGAGCCGCAACGAATACGGCAACTA
>JANNUY010000433.1:0-8406 GCA_031414155.1 Acidobacteriota bacterium | reverse complement strand
CGACCTGTCAGTGATGGCAGGTCGGCGTTTTGTTTTGAGTTAGGCGTGTTCGCTTAAAACACGTAACGCATTGAGAATTGTACGTTGCGCGGCGCGTAACTATTAGCGGTGCCAGTCAGGCGTCCGAAGTTTGCGTTGCCGATGTCCAAACTCGGAAAGCCGTATTGCACATGGTTAAACGCATTGAACATATCGGCGCGCACGACGAGGCTGTGACGCTCAAAGGGCAGCTTGAACGTCTTGAACAGACTGAGATCGAAGTTGCGCGTGCCGTCAACGAAGAAAGTGTTACGCCCTAAAACGCAGCAGCCATAATCGCTGGGTGTGGCTACGCGAAACGCAGCACGCGGAATCTGGTCGAGCGAGGTGTTGGGATTGTTGAATGTTTTGCCTAACAGTGAGTTATCGAGCAACACCGGACGCGAATCGGTGAAGCCGTCGAAGTTTAAATCGCCGAGTCCACCGACGTTAGAAATCGTGAAGGGCGTGCCTGCGACCATCTTCATCACGACCGAAGTCTTCCAGCCGCCGAAAGCCTGACCGAGAAAATCCTTGCGGCGTTTCAGCCACGGCAATTCATAGCTGGTGAAAAGCGTCAGGCGCTGCGGCGTGTGAAAGCGCGACAAGGCGCGAGCGGCGCGTACGTCAGGGCCGGTTGCGTTGGAATCGCCCGCCCCGACGGCGGTCGCTTCCGAAGTCGTATCAATCGCTTTGCTCAACGTGTAAGACGCTTGCACAAACAACCCTTGCGAAGGGTTCTTGTTCCATTCGAGTTGCAGCCCGTGGTAATAGCTCCACACGTTGTTGCTGATGACAGTGTTTGTGTTGAACTGTCCGTCGGGGCGGCGTTCGTTGGTGCGCGGCAGGCGTAAGCTGATTTCGTTTGGGCCAATCGGCACGGCTACCGGGCAAGTGGTAGTGACACCGATTCCGGGCAAGCCAGTGCCCGCACAAATAGGATCAGCCGCCAGACGCAGTGTTTGTCCGCGCACGTCAACCGCGCGCGGGTCGCCCGCCGGACGATTCGCCGCTGTGTATAAAACTGCCGGTGCGTTGTTCGGATGATTCGCTACGGTGACGGTTCCCGCGAGCGGCGAGAGCGGCAGGTTGTCAGACAGGAAGCGCAACATCCCGATGCCGCGATTGCCTGAATAGGTCGCACGAAACGCTGATTTGAAAGGCAGCTTACGCTCAATCGTCAGGTTCCATTGCTGGGTGTAAGGCATCTCAAGGTTCGAGTCGGCTTTTACAATCGAATAGCGCGTTGTTGGCGGTGCGCCGGGCGTGAAGACAAAGCCATTCGTCGGGTCGCCCAACAGATTTGAGTTGGTGAATGAAAGCAGCACAGCGTTGGGCGGGTTGAACCGAATGCCTGCGCCTGTTTGCGAAAACACCGATTGAAAGATGCGCCCGTGATAAATGCCGTAACCGCCGCGCAGCGAAGTGTTCTCTTTGCCGCCGGTTATTTTGGCGAGCAGGCCGTCGGTCCAGCCGGGGCTGAATGCAAAGCCTACGCGCGGTTGCCAGTTGTTATTGTCGTCGCCATAGCCATATTGAATGCGGTTCTTCGCTTCGCGCGGCGCTGAGACGTATTCGTAACGCACGCCGAGGTTGAGCGTCAGATTCTGTTTAATCTTCCAGTTGTCTTCGACATAAAAATTCGATTCGTTGATGCGGTTTTCGAGAAAAAACGGGCCGTAGCCTCTTTGGTAGGTGGCGACGCAGCCGTTCAAAAAAGCCGCGTAAGCCGTGCCGTAATTCGTCCCGCCGCAGGTCTGGTTGAAGTTATAAAAGCCGCGCGAAAAGTTATCGGCTTTGTCGTCGAGTTGCTGGCGGCGAATGTCAGTGCCCGCCTTGATGAAGTGCCGATTGGCGACAATGGAAGACAAGTTGTAAACAAATTGGTGATCGGTTTGAAAGCGGTTGATCGGGAAGTTGCCCGCATTGCCGATGATTGAGCCTGAGACCGGGCTGCCGACAAAACGAATGACGGGCGTGTCGTCACCGGCTTTGATGCCGACGAGCGTAGTGCGTAAGCCCAAGCCGTAGCGCACTTCGCCCACGGTTGTATTGGAAAAGATATGCGTCCACGTCGCGCCGAGGTTTTGCTGTTTGTTATTTTGTTTGGTCGCCTCGCCGATGATGACGTCGGTGTTGTCGAGAATCTGCCGCGTGTATTGATAACGCGCCGTCACGTTGTCGCGTTCGGTGGCCGTCCAATCCAGCCGCGTTGAATAATCCTGCAAAGGACGATCAAAGCCCGCCTCAGCGACAACGGTGCGCGGGCTGCGCGAATCGTTCGGCACGAGACTGGTCGGAACGCGATTCAAAACCGATTCGATAAACGCGCGATTGACGGGCGTGTTGTTCGCCGGAGTGGTTTTGAAAAATTGGCTGCTGTCGCGTTCCGTCGCCAGAAACACATCGCGCGTATAGCCCAACGCGCCAAAATTGCTCACGCGGTCATAGCTGATAAATCCAAAGAGCCTGTTTTTGAAAATCGGGAAACCGAGTACGCCGCCAAACTGATTGCGGCGATTGACGGGTTTAGCGACTGCCGTATTGAAATGGCTCTTTGCGTTGAGAAAGCTGCTGTTGTGGTATTCGTAAGCCTCGCCGCGAAAGTTGTTCGTACCCGATTTGGTTTGCACCAGAATGACTGCGCCGTAACCGCGTCCGAACTCGGCGCTGAAATTATTCGTGATCGCCTGAAATTCTTTGATGGTCGCCAATGAAGCGCCCTGCCGGTTTTGATTCTCTGACGAGTCGTCGTTGTTGACGCCGTTGATTTGAAACGTAGCGCCGCGTGTGCCCGTGCCGTTGAAATTGATCGAAGAACCAGACGAAGCCGTCGGATTGTTTTGTCCACTAGTCGGGTTTTCCTGAAAGCCGGTGAAGGTTTCAGCCAGTGAGAGAAAGTTGCCCTGATTGGCGACGGGACGGTCTACGATTTGTTGTGCGCCGAGACTCTGCTTGATTTCGGCGTTGGTCGTATTGATCGGCGCGGGTTCGGCTGTGATGGTGACTTCGGCGCTGGCGGCGGAAGCCTGCAAGGCGAAATTCACAGCCAGCGTTTGATTCAACGTCACCTGAATGTTTTCACGCTTGGTGGTCGAAAACCCTGTGCCTTTGGCGGTGACTTGATAAAGCCCCAGCGGCAAGAAAGGCAGGTTATAAAAACCTTCCGCGTTGGTTTTCGCGGTGCGCACGGCTCCTGTCTCGGTGTTGGTGGCAACGACTTCGACGCTGGGAATGACGGCTCCCGTTGTGTCGGTGACGGTTCCGTTCACCGTGCCGGTGACGGTTTGCGCATATGCCGGAGCGACGCTCAACAGGCACGCGCAAAAAAATGCGATGAATAAAGATCGTAGTTTCATAGGGGGAACTCCTTACTGCTTGTGATTTGAAATTCAGTCTTGCCAATGTCGGGCAAGCGGCAATACGAACGACGGGAAGCATAGCCCAGCTTGCAACTCAGCGCGAGTAAACTGCCAAGCCTTCGCGCAGCCGTTCGAGATAATCTTTTTGTGGATTCAAGGTCGAGAATTGCACGGCGCTGTCATAAGAAAACAGGATGAAGCCATTCGCGCCGAGTTCGCGCGTGACTTTAATTTTGTCGAGGGTTTCAGGCACAGGTTGCCGCCACGAACCGATGCCGCCCCAGAGCATACGGCCTGAAGCGCCGCGCATGGCTGCGCTCAACTGCTTGCGATAGAGGGCGGTATCGGGCGTGTAAACCATCGGGCAAACGATGTCGAGCGTGCCGCGTTGCGTCCAGCTTTGCCAGTCTTGCAAGCGATAGCTTTTGGCTTCGGCGGGCACGGAATAAACGGCGGCAGAGACCGGCAGGTTGGGTTTGCGCGCTTTGACGGCTTGATAAATAGCGGCTTCGGTTTCATTGATTTGATCGCGCAAAAAGTCGGTGTAGCGATTGGCGAATGTGTTCGCATAAACCAGCGGATTCGTTTGTGCGAGTTGCGCCAGCCTTACGCGACTGGGCAGGTCGAGTGTCGGTTCAAGTTCGGCGCGAAAGCGTTCGAGCGTCGTGCGGTTGTAATCGAAACTCGTGTTGGGATAGCGGATGTAATCGAAATGTACGCCGTCAATGTTGTATTTGCCGACGACATCCAGCACGACTTTGAGCAGGTGATCTTTGACTTCGGGATGCGCGGGCGAGGCGAAAAGGCCTTCGATAATGTGGCGATTGGCCTTGACGTGCGCGCGCAGCTTAGCGAGATATTGCGGCGAGCGCGGGCTGACGCCATACAGCGCGGCGGCCAGCGGCTTGGGAACCATTAGCCATTCGGGATGCGTGTAAACCTGATGTTCAGGCAGTTGCGGCAGCCTATCGAACAGCGTGATGACATAAGCGTTGATCCAGGTGTGAATTCGAATGCCTTCGGCATGGGCTTCTTCGCACATCAACGTGAGCGGATCGAAATCTTTGGGCTGTTTCGCCAACTCTTCGGCGCGCGGTTCCCACAGCGAGTTATAAAAAGCGTCGCCGCGTCCGCGCACTTGCACAACCAGATCGGTGATGCCGGCAGCTTTGGCGCGCTTGACCGAATCGCGGATGGCTTCGGGCGAAGTCATCGTATATCGCACGATCCAGATGGCGCGCACTTCGCTTTTATCGGTCAGCGGCGGCACGGCGATGGTGGCACGCGCGACTTTAGGGTTGATAAGAGACGCTGCGCGCTGGCGCACGACAAAAATGGCGCTCAGGCTCAACAATAAAAACGGGGCGATAAAAAATAGTATTCTTTTCACAGGCTGGCGCGGGGGAGTCGTAAAGTCAGCAAAAGCGAGTGCGCTTTGCTTGGGATGTTTGCTCTCTTCCTGACCAGCTTCGTTTTGCCCCTGCTGGGCTGGCCCAATGACGGGCTTGCTTTCTTCTATGCTCACGAAGCTCTTACACCTTTCACATCGAGACTGTTCTTAGGTCGAACGAGGGGGAATGGGAGATGCTTACTGTCTTGCGGTTTGAAAATTGACAATGCGAACTATACACAGAATCACTGTGAGTACCAACGCCAAAAATGCCGCTGCCTCAAGTCGGCGCCCACCTGTTTGATGAATCAGTAAGACGGTCGCTATTTTCTCATAAGCAAAAACAATTCGTCGTCCAGCCATCGCATCTTGACGTTTGGGGCTATCCGTCAATACTTAGCGGCAATGCTTAGCGGTGAAACGCTGAGGCGTTTATCTGGCAGCGTCGTGGCAGCAGTACTCGCCATTTCTCTCCGTCAACTGAGAAAGAAACATTATGCAAATCACCGTCTTGAAAGAGGCGCAGGCCGATGAAGCGCGTGTTGCGCTCGTGCCTGAGTCCGTCAAAAAACTTGTCGGCCTGAAAGCCGCTGTCAGCATTGAGAGCGGCGCGGGCGCAGCCGCGGGCGCAAGCGATGCCGATTATGAAGCCGTCGGCGCTACGGTCAGCCGTGATCGCGCGGCGCTGCTGGCAAATGCCGACGTGCTGCTCGCGGTCAATCGTCCGGCTGAAAGCGATCTCAATGCGCTGAAAAGCGGCGCGGTGTTGATCGGATTCTTAAAACCGCTCGATGAACCGCAAGCCTTGAAACCATTGCTCGCGCGACAAGTTTCAGCCTTTCCCGTCGAATTGATTCCGCGTAGCACGCGCGCGCAGGCGATGGATGCGCTGTCTTCGATGGCGGCGTTGGTTGGATACAAAGCCGTGCTGCTCGCCGCTGAACATTTGCCGCGTATCTTCCCGATGATGACGACGGCGGCGGGGACGATTCCGCCCGCGAAAGTTTTGGTGCTGGGCGCGGGCGTAGCGGGCTTGCAAGCCATTGCGACGGCGCGGCGTTTGGGCGCAGTGGTCGAAGGCTTCGACGTACGCGCGGCTGCTGGTGAAGCGGTGCGTTCGCTCGGCGCGAAATTCCTTGAAATAGATATGGGCGGCGAATCGGCGGAAGGCGCGGGCGGTTATGCCAAGGAGGTCACTGAAGAGACGATGCAAAAGAGCCGCGAACTCATCGCCAAAACGGCGAAGGCGACTGATTGCATCATCACGTCAGCCGCCGTGCCGGGAAGGGCTGCGCCGTTGCTCATCACCGAAGACGCCGTCAAAGCGATGAAGCCCGGTTCCGTGATCGTGGATTTATCCGGCGCGACCGGCGGCAATTGCGCGTTGACGAAGCCGGGCGAAACGATTGAGATTCACGGTGTAACAATTATGGCTCCGCTCAATCTGGCCGCGACGATTCCGGTCAACGCGAGTCAGTTTTATTCGCGCAACCTGACGACCTTCTTGAGCGAAATGATAAAAGACGGTGCGCTCAACGTAGATTTAACCAACGATGTCGTCGGGCCAGCATGCGCTGTGCATGCCGGTGAGGCGAAGCATCCACGTTTGCAAGGCGTTCTTTAATTCAATGAAAAAGAGAATACGGAACAAACGGAAATAACGGAACAGACGGAAACCATAATGGCTTTTCCGCCTGTTCCGTTATTTCCGTTTGTTCCGTATTCTCCAATCAGACTTCTTTTTGGAGCTTTCCATGTCAGCAGAATCCCTAATCGGTTCACTTTATGTTTTCGCGTTGGCCGCGTTTCTCGGCTATCAAGTCATTTCGCGCGTACCGCCGTTGTTGCATACGCCGTTGATGTCGGCGACGAACGCCATCTCGGCGATCTCAGTCGTAGGCGCAATCGTCACGGCGGGTTCGCGCCACAGCCAACTCAGCACGCTGCTCGGTTTCATTGCTGTTGTTTCAGCGACGATCAATCTGGTCGGCGGCTTCCTCATCACTGACCGCATGCTCAAGATGTTCAAAGACAAAATCGGCGACAAAACCGGTCACAGGGCCAAAAAGGATTAACCGTTATGAGTGCATCACAACTGATTATCGCCTTTAGTTATTTGCTCGCTTCGTTGCTGTTTATTTACGGCTTGAAAGCGATGAGCAATCCCAAGACGGCGCGCACCGGCATGAATTCCGCCGGAGCCGGTATGTTGATCGCGGTGTTGGGTACGTTGCTTGACCATCACATTCTCGATTACACCTGGATCATCGTCGGCTTGTTGATTGGCGGCATCATCGGCGCGGCCATGTCGCTGAAGATGCCGATGACCGCAATGCCGCAACGAACCGCGCTCTCGCACGCTTTCGGCGCGCTCGCCGCTTCGCTCGTAGGCATTGCTGAATACTATAACCACGTCGTACACGACGGCGGCACGTTGCCTACTTACAAGATGGTCGCCATCGGTTTTGAAGTGTTGTTTGGTAGCCTTACCGTCACGGGCAGCTTGATGGCTTTCGCCAAGTTGCAGGAACTCATCAAAGGCACGCCCGTTACTTACAAAGGCCAAAACGTCGTCAACGTCGCGCTGTTTATTGTGGCGGGCGCAGTTTTCGCTTACCTGATTTACGACCCTACGCAAAGCAATCTGTTTTGGGTAATGGTGTTCTTGTCGTTCCTGTTCGGCATCCTGCTCGTGATGCCAATCGGCGCGGCGGATATGCCGGTCGTGATGTCGCTGATGAATTCTTACGCGGGACTCGCGTCAGCGGCGACAGGCTTCGCGCTCGGCAATAACGTACTCATTATCGCGGGTACGCTCGACGGCTTTTCGGGTTTCATCCTTTCGATCTTGATGTGCAAAGCGATGAATCGTTCGATCACGAATGTGCTATTCGGCGCATTCGGTTCGACGGGCGACGGCGGCGACGCAGCGCAAGTCGAAGGCGGCACGATGCGCGAAGTCAGTTACGAAGATGTCGCCGTGCAATTGGCTTACGCGCGGCAAGTCGTGTTCGTGCCTGGTTACGGATTGGCTACGGCGCAAGCGCAACACGCCGTGCGCGAACTGGCCGAAGCCTTGCAACACAAAGGCGTGCAGGTGAAATACGCGATTCATCCCGTCGCCGGACGCATGCCCGGTCACATGAACGTGTTGCTTGCCGAAGCCAACGTGCCTTACACAGAGCTTTACGAACTCGAACAGATCAATCCTGAAATGCCCTCCACCGACGTGGCCGTCGTCATCGGTGCCAACGACGTAGTCAACCCCGACGCGCGCGACAACAAGCAAAGCCCCATCGCAGGCATGCCCATCATCGAAGTGGACAAAGCCCACAACGTCGTCGTACTCAAACGCGGCAAAGGCAAAGGCTTTTCGGGACTGGAGAATCCGCTGTTTTTCAAAGCGAACACCGGCATGCTTTACGGCGACGCAAAGGCTTCGCTGTCGAAACTCGCGCAGGAAGTGACAGCCGCATAACAGCGTAATGACCAATTCTTTCTGGCAAAACAAAACCGCTTTTGTTACAGGCGCGACCGGCTTCATCGGCGCGCACGTCACCAAGATGCTGGTCGAACAAGGCGCGCGCGTCGTCTGTTTGCAACGCGACGCAGTACGAGCCAACTCGCTCGACCTGT
>JANNUY010000432.1:0-1595 GCA_031414155.1 Acidobacteriota bacterium | reverse complement strand
TATCAGGGCAGCGCGCAGCCGTTCCCCTTTCCGGCGCGCACCCAACTGCCGCCGCGCGAAAAGCAGTGGCTGACGCAGTTGGGCGCGCGCCTGCTCGTGCCGTTGAGCGGCACTGACTATCGGCTGCAAGGGCTGCTCGTGCTGGGGCCGAAGAAATCCGAAATCCCTTATACCGGTAGCGACCGGCAGTTGCTCGAAATGCTGGCCGACCAACTCGCGTTGCTTTACGAGCACGCGCAACTCAAGCAGCGCGCCGCCCAAGACCACAGTGTTCAACGCGAAATCCAACCCGAAGCCTGGGCGCGCGGCGAAGAACGGCAGAGCGACTTGTTGAAAGCGCGGTGAGTAGATGAACCAAACCCAACCCCACATCGTGATCATCGGCGCAGGCTTCGGCGGACTCACCTGCGCGCAGGCACTCAAGCACGCGCCCGTGCGCATCACACTCGTAGACCGCACCAACCATCACCTCTTTCAGCCACTGCTTTATCAAGTGGCGATGGCCGGACTCTCGCCCGCCGACATCGCTTCGCCGATTCGTTCGATTTTGCGCAAGCAATCGAACGTGACCGTGCTGCTCGACGAAGCCACGCGCATTGATTACGACCAGCAAGTCGTACATTTGAGCGAAGACGAATTGCCTTACGATTACCTTGTGCTGGCAACCGGTGGACGTACCAGCTATTTCGGCCATGACGAGTGGGAGCCTTTCGCGCCCGGCTTGAAAAGCCTTGATGATGCCACCGAGATTCGCCGCCGCGTATTGCTCGCCTTTGAAGCCGCTGAAAAAGAAAAGGATGAAGAAAGTTCGCGCGCCTTGATGACCTTTGTCGTAGTCGGCGGCGGCCCGACTGGCGTAGAGCTGGCTGGTTCTATCGGTGAACTCACGCGGCGCGTGTTGGCGCGCGACTTTCGCACGATCTACCCCGAATTCGCGCGCATCCTTTTGCTCGAAGGTGGCGCGCGCATCCTGCCTTCGTTCAGCGAAGACCTTTCTGCCAGTGCCGAACGCCAGCTTGTCAGCCTCGGCGTGCAAGTACGCAAAAACGCCAAAGTCACGAACATTGACGCAACCGGTGTTTATCTCGACGACGTAAAGATTCCCGCTGCGACAGTCATTTGGGCGGCGGGCGTAAGCGCGACGGCGTTCACGCAACAACTGCAAGCACCGCTTGATCGCGGTGGACGGGTTCACATTCAGCCTGATCTGACGTTGCCCGCGCGCAAGAATGTTTTTGCCATTGGCGACATGACGCATCTTAAACAGGACGGCCAACCACTGCCCGGCGTCAGTCCCGTAGCCATGCAAATGGGACAAACTGTCGCGCGCAACATTCAAAACGCGCTGGCAGGCAAGCCTTACGAAATGTTTCGTTATGTGGACAAAGGCAGCATGGCTACGATTGGCCGCCACGCGGCAATTGCCGAGGTCGCGGGTTTGAAGCTCAGTGGCTTGCCTGCGTGGTTGGCCTGGCTGGGCTTGCACTTATTTTTCTTGATCGGCTTTCGCAATCGGCTGTCGGCGCTCTTTAACTGGGCGTGGATGTATTTCACCTATCAACGCGGCGCGCGCCTAATTACAGGAAAGATTACGG
>JANNUY010000431.1:0-9633 GCA_031414155.1 Acidobacteriota bacterium | reverse complement strand
CGTCCTCGCGCGCTCTAAGCAACACGAGCGCGCGAGGACGCGCGCGTACCCAGACTAATTATTTTTATTCGGAGACATAACAACATGAACTTGCAGGCTGAACTGCATGACGCTTTCGACTTTGCTCAACAGCAGGTCGCGGCGCTGCTCAAAAAATATCCATCCGACTATTACCCGATGTATACGGTCAAAGGCGAGTTCGGACACGACCGTAAACGCTGGACGCATTGGTGCGACGGCTTTTATCCGGGGATGATGTTCATCTTCGCCGAAGCCACCGGTAAGCAGGAATGGCTGGATCACGCCGTAGCCTTTTCGACCCCGTTGGAAGAGCGGCAATACGACCGTGCAGTACATGACCTGGGCTTTCTGTTTTTCTCGACCTATCTGCGCTGGTTGAAATTGGGCGGGCCAAAAGAACGCATCGAACCCGTGTTGATACAAGCAGGCCAGACGATGGCGATGCGGTTTATGGAGCGCGGACAATACCTGCGTTCGTTTGTCGAACCGGCTTCGCTGTTCATAGACATTATGATGAACGTCGGCACGATCTTTCACGCCGGATTGCAACTCAACGACGCCCACCTGCTTGACGTAGCCAATCGCCATTGCCTCACGACGCGGCGCACCATCGTACGCGGCGATGGCTCAACTTCGCACGAAGCGATTTTTGATCTCACGTCGGGCGAATGCTTGCGACAATCTACGCATCAAGGCTATCGCGGCGATTCGTGTTGGAGCCGCGGCTTGGCGTGGTCGTTGTATGGTTTCACGCGCTCTTACCAACAAACCGGATGCGCCGAATACCTGCAAACCGCGCAACTGAACGCTGATTACTATTTGGCGAATACGCCACCCCACGCTTTGGATGGTGTGACGCCGTGGGATTACGACGCGCCGGAAAGCGGCGCATTGGCGCGAGCTCAGGTAGACACTTCAGCTTGCGCGATTGCTGCCTCGGGCTTGCTGGATTTAGCTGACGTGACGCCTGACGTAACCAAAGCGCAGGCCTATCGCAACTTCGCGTTGACTTCATTGCAAACGCTTTCGCAAAAATACTTGGGCAGGCTGACGCCGAACTTTGAAGGCATCTTGAACGGCGGCGTCTATCACATTCACAAAAACTTGGGCGTTCACGAAGCCGTGCTGTTCGGCGAATACTTTTTCGTTGAGGCGTTGGACAAAGCGTTAAAGACGCTGCGTCGCCCCTCTTTATCTAAAGCCACGCCAACACACGTCACGCCTTATCCCGAAACGTCGCTGCCCGCGTGGGCGCGTACGTGGGCAGATGGCCCAACGGAAGAAGAAATGACTGCGCCGCAACGGTAGGACAAGCTGCCGAGCTTGTCCTATTCATCACGAAACCCAATCACCATGACCAGACCCATTTCACTCGTCACCGGCGCAGGCCGAGGCATCGGACGCGGCATCGCCATCGAACTCGCCAAACTGGGCCACGCCGTCGTTATCAACTACGCAGGCAATGCGGCGGCGGCGGATGAATGTTTAGAACTCGTACGCACAGCGGGCGGCGATGGCATCACGGTGAAAGCCGATGTCGCGGTAAGCGCAGACCGCGAGCGTTTGGTGCAAGCAACCTTGCAAGCCTTCGGTCGCATTGACCTGCTCGTCAACAACGCAGGGGTCGCGCCGAACGTCCGCGCCGACCTGCTTGAAGCGGGCGAAGAATCGTTCGACCGCCTCATCAACATCAATCTCAAAGGCCCTTATTTCCTCACCCAACTCGTAGCCCGTCAGATGATCGAACAAGTCGAACGCAACGAAACGAATGCTTTCGGCTTGCCGCGCATCGTGACGATTACGTCGGTGTCCGCTTATACGGCGTCAATCAATCGGGGCGATTATTGCGTAGCCAAAGCGGGCTTGGCGATGATGACTTCGCTATTCGCCACGCGGCTGGCCGAACACGGCATCAACGTTTATGAAGTGCGTCCGGGCGTGATCGAAACCGATATGACGGCGGGCGTGAAAGAAAAATACGACGGACTGATTGCGCAAGGCGCGTGGCCGTTGCGCCGCTGGGGTAAGCCCGAAGACATAGGCCGCGCCGTGGCTGCGATTGCGCGCGACGACTTCCCTTTCTCAACCGGCGAAGTCATCAACGTAGACGGCGGCTTTCATCTGCGAACGTTGTAAATTGAACAAGACCAAAGGCAAAAAAAATATTTTTTTTGGATACCATCGCGCCCTATCTTATCTGGCTACGGCGACAGGTATCAGTGCCTTATGTGGAGCGGCTTATCTTATTTTTTTGCAGGAACAACAACCGGTTGGCCGCTGGCTGGTTTATACAGGGCTGCTAGCAATGTTCATCTGCGGGGTGGGTATCAGCAGGCGCGTAGGGCTGAGTGGTTGGCTGGCGACTTTACCAATTCTGGTGGTTGCTGGATTGCATCAGCTTAAATACTCTAACTGGGGAACTGCCTTGGTAGTCACGGATGTCTATTACTTCGTAGAACAATTTCGCGCGAACCTGACAATCTTAGACCGTTACCCATCCCTCACCCAGCAACTTTTTCTTAGCATCGGAATAGGCCTGACCGTAACGCTATGTTTGTATTTTTTTGAAAAGCCGCTCTGGCCGCAAGCCAGTTATCGTCATCGTTTAGCTTGGCAAGCCATAACACTTGCGCTTGGCTTCAGCTTATTTCCTGTTGGATGGCAGATTTTGCGCTACTACAATCCGCCTTTTTTTACGCAAACCAACGGTGCTGCCTGGACGATGATAGTAGCCCGGCATAATGTCTTTTCAAATTTCCTGCTTTCGATTAACTGGATGGAAACCCGGATGCCGCCACGTTCTTCTGCCAGCCTCGGCAAGTTCCCACATCAAACCAAAGTTGTCCCACAAGATGTCACACTGCTCAAACCGAACATTGTGATTTGGCACGATGAGTCATTGATTGACCCGTCGCTCTTGGCCGACTGTCGTCATCCTGCTTGTACGCTCAGGCTTTATCAGCGTGATCGGCAAACTGTTGAACAGGGGCTCTTGCACGTACCTAGTCATGGAGGCGCAAGCTGGACAGCAGAATTTGCCCTTTTTACCGGGTTTAATTTTCGATTGTTTGGCGCGGGTGGCATTTATACACATTTCTCGCTGGCACCACGCGTACGACAATCATTGCCTCGCCGACTAAGAGAATTAGGCTATCGCACGGTCGCGCTTTATCCCAACGGACGCAATTTTTATAACGCTGCCAACGCCTTTTACCAATATGGCTTTGACGAATTTCTCGCGCCTGAAGATTTAGGGTTGCCTACCGATCCCAATCTATTGACCGATCAAGTCATGGCTGAACAGGCGGCACGTATTTTGCTAGAGCAAGCAAAACAACAAAAAGCACTTGCAGCCACACCACCAATCTTTCTCTTTATTTCGACGCAATATCAACACGGGCCACACACGCAGGCGACTGAACAATTGCCGGAACCTTATCGGTCCCTGCAACTTTCTGGCTTCACCGATCTCGAAAATCTCAATTTGAGAAATTATCTATATCGTGCCCAGCTCACTGACCGTGCCAGCCGTTTATTTGAAAATTGTTTTCTTGAAAATACTGGTATGCCGTCGCTGGTGTTTGCCCATTATGGTGACCACCAACCATCTTTCGATGGTTTGATGAAGGGCATGAAAAAAAGAGGAATGGAACAAATTCCCTTGCCCATACAAGCTCAAATTACCAGCTACATTATTAAAAGTAATTTGCCCTTACAGGCAAAATCTCAGCAGCCATTTGATACGCGCTCTTTAGGTACGGTAGGCACTTACGACTATCTCGACATGGGTTACTTAGGAGAGCGCATCGTTACCATTGCTGGATTACCACTTAATGCCTTCTACCAAGCCCAAGCCATGCTACGTGAGCAATGCCAGGGAAAATATCTGGACTGCCAGCAGCCTTTGCTTTTGGAGCAATACCATAACTACGTCTTACATGAATTGGCAGTGATGCGTTAACCCCTTGCTAATGTTCTGTAGTTCTTGCGGTTTCAAACACGAAAGCGCACGACTCCAAAAAAGTGAATCGCAAAGCCAATTGCATTTGCCGCAACAATTGCGCGCGACGACTTCCCTTTCTCAACGGGCGAAGTCTTTAACGTAGACGGCGGCTTTCATTTGCTTACGTTGTGAGGAATTAGCGATTAGGTGGAATGGAATAAGTCACGGTGGCGTGGGCAACAGGGTTTTCGTCGTCGCCGTCGGAATACATCGTGACTTCGCCGACGGCGAGGCGTGCGCCGAGCTTGAGTAATTTGATGTGCGCGATGAGATCGGCGGGCGCAGGCTTGCGCAGAAAGTTGATATTGAGATTGGTCGTAACGGCTAAGGCCACTGGGCCGATGTGCGCGAGCAACAAGATATAAACGCCCACGTCAGCCAGCGCCATTTGCACCGGCCCTGACACCGTGCCGCCCGGACGCAATTGCCCTTCGTGATAACCCATCCGCAAACGCAAATCGCGCGGCGCGAGCGATTCCAGTTGCAAGCGCATCTGGTCAATTCTGGGAAAGTGTTCGGCGAGAAAGGTTTCGATCTCAGCGACGGTCATTTGCAGCATGACGAGGTTACCTCAGTGCTTTTTCACGGATGAGTCTGAGAGCAGGTAAACCAGCGCCAGCAAGGCGACGGCAATGCCTTGTACGCGCAGGATTTGCATGATCGCTACCCGTTCGGCGAGATAGCCTGTCAGCAAAGCGCCGAGCGGCATGCCGCCGCGAAAGGCCAGCATATAAATGCTCATCACGCGCCCGCGCATCTCGTCGGCGACGATCAATTGCACAAGCGAGGCAATCGAAGCGAAGACGCACATCATGAATACGCCACACATAAAGATCATCGCGTAAGCCAGCCACAGGTTCGTCGCAAAGCTGAAGGCAATAATCGTCAGGCCAAACGCCAGTTGCATCATCAACGCGCGGCGTCCTTTGTCGGGCAGGTTGCCGAACGAAGCCATCACCAGCGCGCCCGTCACCGCCCCCAGGCCTGAAACCGAAAGCATCGTCGCATTGCCTTTGGCACCGAGGTGAAAAACTTTTTCGGCCAGCGCGGCAAAAAAGCCCGTCATTTGCATGCCGAAAAAGGTGCAGGAAAAAGCCAGCAGCGTCAGCGAACGCAACGCCTCCTGATTCCATACGAAATTGATGCCTTCGCGCATCGCGTGGCGCATGCCGCTGGTGGGCGCATTGGGAATCGTTTTCACATGCAACAGCGAAAGCGACACGATGACCGCCAGAAACGACAGCGCATTGAACGCAAAACTCACACCGCCCGCCATCATCTGTCCCGCCAGATAATTCGCCGCCAACGGGTCGCCGGCCATCCACGCAAACGGCAGCGTGCCAATCATCGGCCCGACGGTGCGCGCGAGTTGAAATTGAATCGAGTTCAGCGAAATCGCATTGGGCAGGTCTTTCTTGGCGATTAGCATGGGAACCAGCGATTGATAAGCCGGTCCGCCAAAGGCTTGCGCGCAACCTGTTACGACAGCTAAGGCGAGCGCCGTCCAAACAAAAACCATCCCATCCGTGCCCGGCTTATAAGAAAACGCCATCGCTGACAATGCCACCGCGCAGCCCAATTGAATCCATTGTGAAGTCAACAGGATGCGGCGTTTGTCTATGCGGTCGGCAATGACGCCGCCGATCAAAGTGAAAACCAAAATGGGAGCCGTGCTGAGAAACTGGTTGTAGCCGAGATAGCGTTCTTTTTGCGTGAGCGAAAATAGCAACCAACTCAAGGCTGCTTCCTGCAACCAAGTGCCCGCGCTCGAAGTGAAAGCGCCGAACCACAGCAATCTGAAATCACGATACGTGAAGGCGGCGAATGTCTTTGCCAGTTTGCCCTGCGGCGCTTCGGCAACGGCTTTGGTGCCTTCTGGAACAGGCGGTTCGGTTACGGCAGCGGGTTTCGACATTCGATAAAGGGTGGGCGGGAAGAAGCGAATAAAACAACAAAAGGATGAAGCCATTGTCTTCATCCTTTTGTCGTTTTGGGTTTAGTTAGTGATGACCTGATTGATGCTTTCCTCGCGCGCCACGTTATAAACCTTCAACCACTCGGCGCGCGCCGGATGATCGGCGTAAGCCTTGTGAGCCGCTTCGTTTTCAAACTCAATGGCGAAAGAAGCTTTATAAGGCGCTTCCTGGGTGCCGCCTTGTGTTTTGGTACTCTTGATCCAGATGTTTTTGATGCCCGGAATTTTGCCCGCCATGGCCTTAACGCCGTCGAGCGCGGCTTGCTGTTGGGCGGGCGTGGAATCGGCTTTCCATTTCAGCGAAACGACATGGACGACCGATTGCGGTTGTCCGAATTTGTTTTGTCCGAGCGTGATGCCCAGTGCAAAGACAGCAATCAGTGAAAGCGCCAACGCAGCGCGACGAATCGTGGTGTTCATAAATAATGTTGCTCCTATTTGAATGATGAGTGAATCCGATGAGAACCTGTTTGGGACGGTTCTCTGAATGGGAGATGACGGCGGTACATAGTACACCGCCGTCAAAACACGGCTCAAGGCGGCGTTATTTTTTCTTCGCGGTGAAAGTTCCGGTGGCGACGCCCGCCAAATCAACCGTACCTTTCATCGCCCCATTGCTGACCGTACCTTTATAGATGGCAGTGCCTTCAACCTGACCGGTGACTTTGAACGAAAACTCAATCGCTTCGCCCTTGACCGTACCCGTCAACGGATAATCACCCAACTGGCCTTTGTAAGTACCAGTGAGTTTTTCGCCTTCCTGCTTTAACGTAAACGTAGGGTTGCCGCTGCCCGCTGACGTTTCAACCGCGCCATCCCACGTACCCGTAAGATCACCAGCCGACGCTGCCGCAGGTGCTGCCGGAGCCACAGAAGCTACCGTCATGCGCTTTCCTGACCATTCGTCTTGCGCGAGGCCGCCGAAATCCGCCATGCCTTTGACTGCGTCGCCGTCAATCGTGCCAGTCATCGTGATTTTCAAATCCATCTCTTGAAACTTCACGCTGTAACTGAACGAAACCTCTTTGCCTTTCGCCGTCCCGGTGACGGCCAAGCCTTGTTGCGCATTCGCCTCTTGCTTGAGCAAGCCTTTGAGCGCTTCACCGTCAACAGCAAAGTCGCCGATGAATTTGCGCGCGCCCTGTGGCGTATTCAGCGTGATGTCCCACAGGCCAGCCGCTGATGAACCGCTCTGGCTTTTCGCCACAGGGGCAGCGGCCATGGTGTTCGTCGCGCCGCTCGCGCGTTTCGCCGTCCACGCGCCTTGAAAGCTGCCGTTGTTGATGTCGGTCGTCGCCTTAATCGCATCGCCTTCGAGCGTGCCGAGAATCAGCACCGGCAACACACTGTCGTTATAGTTCAGTGTATAAGCCAACTTGATCTCTTTGCCCTTGAGCGTGCCGCTGATCGGATATTCGCCGCGCTGACTCTTGATCGTGCCCGTGAGCTTTTCGCCGTCGGCGGTCAGCTTGAGTTTATAAGCCGTAGCGCCACCGCCCGGCGTTTCCATCGCGGCATCCCATTCGCCTGCCGCTTGCGCGAATGAGGCGACGGATAACGCGCATACGGCGCACAAAACCATTATCAAATGTTTCATAGAAAAATCCTTTGCGAGAGAAAAACTGTGGTGGAGATTTAATTGCAACGGCGGAAAGACTACGCTGGCGCTGCGGCGCGTTCAAGCCCCGTTGTTATAGAGCTTGTCATAATTGAAACCGACGCACTATGCTCACGGTCATTATCACTGTGCGGCTGACAGCCCACACCACTCTCTCGAAAAAGGAATTTCATCATGACTTTTTGGCGTACCCGTTTTCTCGCACTGCTCTGTGCGACGTTGGCCCTCAACGCTTCGTTGGTTTTTGCGCAACCCGAAAAGAAAAAGAGCAAGAAAGCGAAACCTGCGGTTGCCGTCGCTGCGTCCACCACCAAAGCACCACGTCCGCGTTTAGTCGTGAGCATCGTGATTGACCAGTTTCGCCACGACTATTTGCAACGCTTCGGCGACCAATTCGGCGAGGGCGGATTCAAACGTTTTCTAAATCGAGGCGCAGTCTTTGCGAACGCCAACTATATCCATTCGCCTACGGTGACGGCCTGCGGACACGCGACCGTGCTGTCAGGCGCTACGCCCGCGTTGAACGGCATCATCGCCAACGAATGGTACGACCGCGAACTGAGCAAAAACATTTCGAGCGTGTCTGACGACAAGGCGCAATTCAAAGCCTTGGGCGCTGATGAAAAAGAAAAGCCTGCCGCGCCGCATAAGTTATTGGGGACTACGTTGGGCGACGAAATGCGTTTGGCTACGAACGGGCAAGCCAAAGTGATCGGCATGTCTTACAAAGACCGCTCGGCGATTTTGCCCGTCGGCAAACGTCCGCACGGCGCGTTCTGGTTTGATGACGACACGGGCAATTTTATTTCTAGCACCTATTACTTCCCCGCCCTACCCGCGTGGGTCGAAAAATTCAATCAAGAGCAATCGCCCAAAAAGTATTTCGGCAAGACGTGGGATCGTTTGCTGCCCGTTGCGGCTTATGCGCGTTCGTCGGTGGATGACGCGCCTTATGAACGCAAAAACAAAACCGGTGCGACCTTTCCTTACACGCTGACGGGCGGAGAGACCCAGGCCACCAAAAAGTTTTATGACGTATTCGAGGCTTCGCCCTTTGCCAACGAACATCTCGTCACCTTCGCCAAAGCCGCTATCGAAGCCGAAGCCTTAGGCGCAGACGACATCACCGACCTGCTCTCGATCAGTTTTTCGGCGAACGACTTGTTGGGACACGCTTACGGCCCTTACAGCCAGGAGGTTCAAGACATGTCTTTGCGCACCGACCGCGTACTGGCTCATTTGTTCAACTATCTCGATCAACGCATCGGCTTATCGAACGTCATCGTCACGCTCACCGCCGATCACGGCGTAGCGCCTGTGCCTGAACAAGTCATGGAATTCGGTTACGGCGGCAGGCTCGTGGCGAGAGATGTGAGCGCAGCAGCCACGAATGCGCTCAACGCGAAATACGGCGAAGCGGCATGGGTCAAGGCTTTCGTCTCTGGCAATCTCTATCTCGACCTCGCGTTGATCGCCGAACGCAAACTCAATCTGGCCGAAGTCGAAGCTACGGCGGCAGCGGCAATGGCGGCGCTGAATGGCATTCACGCGGCATTTACCAGTACGCAATTGCAACGCGGCGACGTGCCTGCGACTTACGTGGCACAAGCCGTGACGCAAGGTTTTTATGCGCCGCGCAACGGCAACGTCATCGTCGTCGCGCAACCGTTCTTCATGTTCGGCGAAGGCAGCAACACTACGCATGGCTCGCCTTACAGTTACGACACACACGTACCCGTGCTGTTTTTCGGCGCGAACATCATCCCCGGCACTTATCACGCGGCGTCGAGTCCAGCGGATATTGCGCCTACGCTGGCGGCGCTGCTGGGACTGCAAGCGCCCAGCAACAGCATCGGACGCGTGTTGCAGGAAGCACTCAAACCGTAACTATTTAGTATGGCAAGCTGTCAGCTTGCCGCTGTCTCTTGTTTGTCAAAAATGAAACTCTTCAATTTATTCATCTCCTGTCTCTGGCGGCTGTGCCGCAGTGATGTGCGGAAAGGCTGTGCCTTTCCG
>JANNUY010000430.1:0-4316 GCA_031414155.1 Acidobacteriota bacterium | reverse complement strand
GATGATTTCAAAATTCCCTGCAACTCCAGTGTTTCAAAATGTCGGACGATTTGGGGCAAGTTTCATAACTCGGCCAAAGTAGCTAACAGTTTCACTGCTTAGTTTTGCGCCTTGAGACACGAACCCCGATTCCGCCGTTGTCAGCGGTTCGCAGGTGGAGCCGTACCGTCGTTAAACCAGCGACAGGAGTTCGCCCAACCAGGGTTGTGCGAGCGGTTGTCCGGTCAGGATTTCCAGCGGCGCGCGTCCGGCGTGTCAGGCAAATGCGGCGGCACGATCACATCGGCAGGCTTGTGAGGATTCGGGATGCTGTTTTCAACGTAATCACGATGCGGATCAAGCGCGGCGAACCACAAAAAGAACGGCTTGTCTTTGGGACGTTGCCGTATCACGGGCAGCCAGCCCGCCGCGCCGCTGTCATCTTGCGCCAGCATCTTGCCGGTTTTCGGATCAGTCTGAAATCCGGCTTCACCGGGATCATCCACCAGATCAAAGCGATCTTTGACAGCTTCGCCCAGATGCCACTTGCCCGACGCCGCCGTCCAATATCCGGCAGCTTTCAGCTTCTCGACAAACGTGACCTGTTCGGCAGGCAGCGGCCAGTGCAACTGCTCGGCATCGGTGCTGTGCGGATAGCGTCCCGTGATCATGCTCGAACGGCTGGGGCTGCACGAAGAAATGGTCACAAACGCGCGATTGAATTTCAGCCCCTCACGCGCGAGCCGATCAATGTTGGGCGTACCGACTTTTTTATTGCCATACGCGCCGCTGTCATCCCACGCCAAATCATCCGCGATGATCAGGACGACATTTGGGCGCGTAGTGGATTGCGCCAACGCTGTCGCCGTCATCAGCAGGACAACGAGCCATAACCAAAGGTTCATTCGTAATTTCATAATCAATTCACTAACCAGGTTTGTATGTGGGATTCGGCGTCATCAGCTGCGCGCCGCAAGCGCATCAATGTTGGGCGTACGATGATAGGTGCTGCCATAACAACCCGTATCCGGCCAGCCGTAATCGTCAATCAGCACAAGCACAATGTTCGGCGGACGCGTAGCGGTTCGTGGTTGTGCGATAGCAGTAACGCTAGCCGCCAGCAGCAAGCAGAAGAACAAACAAATTGATTTCGGTTTCATAAGCGGTTCATCTTGGCGGAATCGGCAGCGGCAAATAATCGCGCTCCAGAATCATCCATTCCTGTAATTTGGCTTTCAGTTCTTGTTCCATCGCAGCGTGTTCCGGCTTGCCACTCAGGTTCGTGAATTCGTTCGGATCACTTTCCAGATCGAACAACTCGAACATCGGGCGCGTCGGTGAAAACAACAAGCGCGCGTGCAGTGGCGACAGCTTGCCGTCTTTGTTCATCTGTTCGAGTTCTTTCCAAAACGGCTGTCCGGCAAAATCTACGGGCTGATAAGGCAGTTGCCACAACGCGTTGTAAACCAGTTTGTAGCGTTTGCTCACGACGACGCGCCCCAAATCAAAGGGCGAAGTGCCGGTCGGCAAGCCTGATCCGTGCGCGCCACGTTCAGCAAAAATATATTGCCGCGCGGCATAAGACGCATCGCCTTGCAGCAGTTTGAGAAAGCTGCGCCCGGTCATTTCTTTCAGCGGCTTCAACCCGCACGCTTCCAAAAACGTAGGTGCCATGTCTTCGCCAGAAATCAAATCGTTCGAGACACTGCCCGCTTTGATCTGCCCCGGCCAGCGCGCTATCAGCGGCACGTTCACGCCGTATTCATATAATGTGCCCTTGCCGCGAAACTGCGCAGCGCCGTTGTCGCCTTGAAAGACGACGATGGTGTTGTCAGCCAAGCCGCGACTTTTTAACTCAGCCAGCACTTCGCCAAACATCCCGTCGAAGCGCGCGATTTCGTCGTAATAGCGCGCGAAATCCTGCCGCACGCCGGGCGTGTCGGGGTAATGCGGGGGCAGTTTGATTTTGTTCGGATCGTGCGGAACCGGAATCGCATTCGCGTCCAGCGGGCGATGCGGATCGTTGGAACACAATTGCAACGCGAATGGTTTGCCTTTGGCCAGATCGAGGAATTCACGGTATTGCTGCAACATGTTCCCTTGCTTGGCGTAATTCAACCGCCGCTCAAAGGTGCGCAGATTGTGCTGATCAAACACGGCTTTGGTTTCCGGCGGCAGATTGCCTGAGCCATCGAGATGAAACGTTCTTCCTGCAACGCCCGTGAAATAGCCCTGCGCCCGCAAGAGTTCCAGCCACGTTTTATATTCTTCGGACAAGGGCGCTGAGAACCGCGTCATCTGAATCGCAACCGGCGAACGCCCCGTCATCAAGGCTGCACGCGAAGGCACACATTGCGGTGCGGCGACATACGCGCGTTTGAAAAGCATTCCCTCTTTGGCAAAGGCGTCGAGGTTCGGCGTTTTGATGTCAGCGTTGCCATACGCGCCAACGTGCGCCGCACTGTGATCGTCAGACATCACGAACAATACATTGGGGCGCGGGCGCGGCTGCCCTAAAGCAATCAACGCCGCCAGCCACCAAAGCACACTCAGTAAGCAAAACTTCTTCATCATTTTCCTTTCCTTAAAGGCTTGCGCGTTCCCACAAAGGTTGCGCCAATTGTTGATGCTGTTGTCGCCACGCGGCGGCGAGTTCTTTGACCTCGACTCGATGCCAGGCCGCTCTTTCGCGCGCAGGCCCACGCCACGCAGAGCGCGACAAACTTCCCAGCCAGGCGATCAGCGAGCACACGATGTACCGCCTGTTGCAGGGCTATCTGATACGGCTGCCCGGCGCGTTGAAGAAGGAGCAGCTTGAGGATAGCTCCTCGACGCCGGCGAGGACATTCGCAAGGTACAGGATTTGTTAGGCCACAAGCATGTCACTACCACCCATATCTATGACAAGCGCCGCATCGCCACCGCGCAGAGCGCTTCACATAACGTGCCGCTGTGAGCGATCCCTTACTCTTTTTTCGTAGCCGGTTTTTCTTTTATTTTTATCTCTTCATCATTAACCAAACGCCCATGCTTACTTGCTCTTATTGCCAGTTCACCTGCACGTTTTGTCAGGTGACGAAAATTATCAATTTGCCGCTTCACTATGAAGCCGGGCATTGGACTATTTCCTGTCCAGAATGCAGCGCGCAAAATGTCTTGGATACGATTACGGTCAATGGCGTCGCAGTCCTCCGCTTGAGCCGGCACGCGACCGGCAATCGCGTCAACCAGCGCAGCAGTTGAGTCTGCTATACTGGAGCAAATTACGTATGTCCCAAACGACACCAAAAATTTATGCCTTTGTGGATGAGAGCGGGCAAGAAACAGCAGGCGCTCTCTTTCTCGTTTCGGTTGTAGTGACTGACCACGAATACGAGCGTCTCAATGAAATTCTGTTGGAGATCGAAGAACGCTCTGGTAAGCGTTGGAAGAAATGGAGCCGCGCGCGTTTCGATTATCGGCTGGCCTACATCGAAGCCGTGATTGCCCAGCCGCTTTTGCGCGATCTGGTTTTCTTCTCGCGCTACACTGACAGTCAGGCTTATTTTGCGCTGACCGTGGAAACCACAGCGAAAGCCCTTCATCACAAGCAACAAGCAGGCTTTCCTGTCACGGTTATCGTAGACGGTTTAGGCGGACGCGACATTGACCGGTTCAAAACCAGTTTGCGTCAGTTGCACGTCAACGTACGCAAAGTGCGAGGCGTCCGTGACGAATCAGAGCCGATTGTACGGCTGGCCGACGCGGTCGCAGGCTTTGTCAGAGATTATATGGAAAAACAGAGTTACGCTGTGAGGCTCTACGAAAAAGCACTGCGGGAGAAAATGATTCAGGAACTATAAAAGACAAAAGCTCGCATTGCGGCGAGCTTTTAAGTCTTTGGAGCAACCTAGTCAGCCGAAGCTGAACACCCGCCATAGGGTCGGTTTTCAGTTGCTGCTTCCATAGATAATATACACAAAATATGCCTTTTCGTCAAAATTATGAAATGCCTCGAAGTCGTAGACCTGACGGAAGCGTGAACGCTGCGTCCACGATCATAAGAGAGCAGGAGAAAGGCCCCAGAGAGCGGCCCTTTCCATTGCGTGGCGGGTACAAATCTTCGTCCGATAACAAGTCTGATAAAATTACGTTATGAACCAGTCCCCTGCCCCGCCTGTTCATTGACGCCTGTATGCCGGTGAGGCTGGTCTAGTGTTTTCAACTGCGGCTGATCAACCCACCAAAACGTGGGTACCGCGCTACTCCACTTTTACCCCTTTCCAAAATGCCACGTAGCCTTCAACGTTCTTCGCTGCTTCTTTCGTTTCTGGATAAAACCACGCCGCATCTTTATT
>JANNUY010000429.1:0-1085 GCA_031414155.1 Acidobacteriota bacterium | reverse complement strand
GCCGGTCTTGGCGTCAAGGATGACGCCCAAACGCCGGAATGCCCAACAGTCATAAGCGAATGAAACAAAGAAACTCGCGGGCAAACGATTTATCACGCCGATCTTGCAACCAATCAACGTCACGCCGCCGCCGAAGCCCATCGTACCAATGCCCAGCGTATTCGCTGTTTGCATCACGTAATCTTCCAACCGTGCCAGTTCGGGAATCGCGTTCGTGTCGTCGAGCAAGCGAAACAATTGCTCTTTGGCGTTGAGATAACCTTGCGCGCGGTCGCCGCCGATGCACACGCCGATGGCACCGGCGCTGCAACCTTGTCCCTGCGCCTGCCACACGGCGTGCAGGATGCACTTGCGTACGCCGTCTAAATCGCGCCCCGCTTTGCCGAGGTGCGGAATTTCCATCGGCAACGAATATTGAATGTTTTTATTTTCGCAACCGCCGCCTTTGAGCAAGAGTTTGATTTCGATTTCGTCTTCGTTTTCCCACTGCTCAAAGTGCATCGTAGGCGTGCCCGGCCCCAGGTTGTCAGGCGAGTTCACACCCGTCAGCGAATCCACCGAATTCGTACGCAACTTGCCGCGTTTGGTCGCGTCGGCGACGGCTGCGCGGATTTGCTTTTTCATCACGATCTGATTCGCGCCGACCGGCGTCTTGCATTCAAACGTAATCCAGCCCGTATCCTGACAAATCGGCCCTGCTTTATCGCAGGCCATATCAATGTTGGTGGCGATGACTTGCAGCGCCTGCGCAGCGCGTCCGCCGGTTTCTTCACCCATCGCGCGTTGCATCGCGCGGCGTACGTCGGGCGGTAAATTGGCAGAAGTTTGCGTGATGAGTTGCAACACACTGTCGCGGAAAGCGTCCATGTCGAGTCGTCCTTATTTGGTTTGAAGATGAAGCGCGCAAGCATTGTTGCGCGGCGCAAGCCTATCACATCGTGGCAGATTTCTCCGCGTGGCTAAGTAGTGAAACCGTGGCAATCGTAGCGCAACCTCGCCAAGGTTGCGTTGATTGACGATGCGATAATTTTTGCGGGACGGTTTTACGCGCAGTGCTGCGCATCCGGCAAGTTCACGTTGCGATC
>JANNUY010000428.1:0-6883 GCA_031414155.1 Acidobacteriota bacterium | reverse complement strand
ATCTTGTTTTGAGAGGTGCTGCGGCTCCAGTTTGAAATTGATGAATTCCCGCCGGAATTCCTTCCAGTTAGGCGCACGGCTTTCGTTTCTCCCCCTACTTTTTACGAAATGCCACCCCCACGCGCCGTCCGTTCAGGGCCTATTCATTTTGAGAGACGTGATTGATGCAGCGTGACTGTTAGGGATGCCAGTCTGCTGTATGGTTGTGGTGCCCGTCTGAAAATGAATAGGCCTTGTCTATTTTTCCTGCCGCCGTTATGGGTGACCCTATGAGTGAAACGCTGTGCCTCACGATCTCAGCGCCTTGCCTTTATGCACAAGCCTTTTGAGCCATTCGAGCAAGGCGACCTGTCGAGCGATTTTCTCTTTCTTCCCGATAAAATTTTTGATCTTGCATCCCCGCAAGCTATCCGTTCGCGCTGAAGCGACGTCTGACGGCTGTTCAAGTGTTAGGGCGCTCTTGCGTCGAACGCTTGAAACCCCGTGCTTGCAATGCGTCGGCTTGCCAGACGCGTTGCGCAAGGCACAAGGCAGCGTCTCCCGTGCTGTCGTCTGGTTTCAGTGCGGACGGATCAGTCATCTTTCGTAGCCGCAAGGCAATCCCGCGGAACCAGCATCCCCCAACCCCAGCATCCTCAATCGTGGAGTTATGACTGTGTTTATCCGTTTTTCACCTATCGTGCGTCGTCGTTTGGCTTACCTGGGAGTAGGCTTTTTCTGGTGTTTGGGAGTGGGATTGGTGGCGTGGCTGGTCTTTCACAGCAGTGCCAGCACGCGTTACTCGGTCGTGAGTGCCGCGCAAGGTTCGCCCGACGGCCTCTGGTTGCCGCTGGCTAATGACAGCCTGAGTCGCAAGCCGGTGAATGTGGCGGCGGGGCGGCGCTTTCAAAGTGTGGCGTTGCAACGTCGCGCCTTGCAGCAACAACTCGCGCTGGCTCCGATGGAAAACAAGAAAGGCGTGCGTCCGGTCGTGACGTTGCCTTTGTCGGATGGCAGCTTTGCGCGCTTTGCTATCGAAGAGTCGCCGAATATGGAAGCCGCACTGGCCGCGCGCTTTCCTGAAATCAAAAGTTATCGCGCGACCGGGTTAGATAATCCGGCGTTGATCGCGCGTTTCACATGGTCGCCGCGCGGGTTGTATGCGTTGATCGCGACGCCGGACACGGCTTATAGCGTAGAGCCGGTGGGCGATACGCAATACATAAGTTATGAAAACAAGGATGCGGCCGAGCCTGAAAAATATGATTGCCTGGTCGCAGAAGTTCCTGCGTTGCAGCGGCGCGAGCGTTTGTCGCCGTCGCGCGATGCGAGTCTGCCCAGCATAGGCCCCACGCTTCGCACTTATCGGCTGGCGATGGCGACGACCTATGAATATACCATTGCCCCTTCGCTCGGAGGCGGTAATAAAAACAGCGCCATTGATTCAGTGAACACCTGGCTTAATGGCGTTAATCTCATTTACGAACGCGATTTATCGGCGCATTTCAATCTCATCGCGAGCAACAATAATTTGATTTACGACACGCCGAGCGATCCTTTCACGAACGGCAGCGCGGGCGTGATGGTAAATGAAGCGCGCGCGTTTTTTAACACGGCGGTGGGGGCGGCCAATTACGACGTAGGCCATGTGTTAGGCACAGGCGACAGCGGCGTCGCATACCTTAACGTAGCCTGCAACAACGACGAATATAAGGGTGGCGGTGTTAGTTTGATCCCGACCAGTCAAACGGTCGGAAGCACATTTTTTGTGGGACGCATCGCGCACGAACTCGGCCATCAGTTCGGCACTAATCACACCTTTAACGACAACACTGGCAACTGCTCGAATAACCGTAATGCCACCACTGCTTATGAGTCGGGCAGCGGTTTCACGATCATGGCTTATTCCGGTTCGTGCAACCGCATTACCCGCGAACGGGCTTTGCACTTTCACAGCGGCGCGGTGCAGGCCATTGCGGATTACATGCAAAATATCGCGGGGTGTTCGACTGAAACGGCGACGGGCAATAACCCACCGACAGTGAATGCGGGCGTTGATCGGGTCATTCCCAAACTCACACCGTTTGCCTTGCTGGCAGATGCCAACGATCCCGACAGCGGTGATTATGTCAATCTGACTTATTCGTGGGAACAATATGACGCGGGTGGCGCGAGTTTTGGCAATCCGGCTTTCACAGATGACGGCGATCCGACGACGACTACGCGCCCGATCTTTCGTCCGTTCTCGCCGACGATCAGCCCGCTGCGCCTGTTTCCCGAACTGTTCCTGATTCAGGATTTCAACAACGAGCCCCCTTTGCAGGATGGTAATGGCGCTTATATCGCCCAGCACTTGTCGCGCGTTTCGCGCAATCTAAATTTCAAGGTCATCGTGCGCGACCAACGCGGCGGCGTCGCCGATGACGACGTGCTGTTGAGTGTGGACGGCAACTCCGGCCCGTTTTTAGTGACGGCTCCGAACACGGCGGTGCGCTGGGCGGGTGGCTCGCGGCAAACCGTGACGTGGAGCGTCAACAACACCAATAATGCCCCGGTCAGTTGCGCGAACGTGAAAATTTCGCTCTCAATTGATAATGGCGAAACCTTTCCCGTGACGATTCTTGCCACGACGCCGAACGATGGCAGCGAGACGATCACCGTTCCCGCCGGACTTTCTTCGATTGAGACGCGCATCAAGGTCGAAGCCGTAAACAATATCTTCTTCGACATGAGCGATGCCTCGTTCGCCCTCGATCCGGGTACGGCCAGTTGCCCCAGCGGCGTGAGCCTCGCGCCCACCAGCGCGGTGGCGGGCACGACGGTGAATATCACCGGCAACAATTTGACGGGCGTCACGAGTGTGCTGTTTAGCAACAACGTCAGCGCGTCGTTCACGGTGGTAAGCAATACGCAAATCAACGCGACGGTTCCGGCGGGCGTGGTGGCCGGGCCGCTGACGCTCATCAAATCAGGATGCAGCAACGTGCAAACGCCGAGCTTCACACCGGCCACATGCAGTTACAGCTTGTCTGCCGCCAGCACCAACGTAGGCGCAGACATTCAAACCGCAAGCGTCAATGTGACGGCGAATTCGGGTTGCGCGTGGACAGCCGCGAGCAACGCCAGTTGGGTTACGGTCAGCAGCGGTGCTTCTGGTAATGGCACCGGCACGGTGAATATGAGCGTAGCGGCGAATGCAGGCGCAGCGCGCACCGGCACGGTCACGATTGCGGGGCAAAGCTTCACCGTGACGCAAGCGGGCGGCTGCACCATCGCTTTGAGCGCGCCGAGTGCCAACATCGCCGCAACGATTGGCACCGGCAGTTTTAACGTAACGGCAGGCATGGGTTGCACATGGACGGCGACGAGTAATCAATCGTGGTTGACGATTACGAACGGGGTTTCGGGTACGAGCAATGGCACGGTGAGTTATTCGTTCACAGCGAACACGGGCGCGAGTCGTAGCGCGATCATCAGCGTGAGCGGGCAATCTTATACGGTGACGCAAACCGGTGGCTGTGTGATTTCGTTGAGCACGCCGAGTTCTAATTTGGGAGCCGTGAGTAGTACGACGACTTTTTATGTGACAGCAGGCGCGGGTTGCGCGTGGGCTGCGACCAGCAATCAAACCTGGCTGACCATTGCCAGCGGCGCGTCAGGTACGGGCACTGGCACGATCAGTTTCACGGTGGCGGCTAACACCGGCATTAGCCGTACGGCGACGATTACGGTGGGCGACAAAACGCATACGGTGACGCAAGCGAGCGGTTGCGCGATCGCATTGAGCGCGAGCAGCGTAAGTGTGGCTGCCGCCGCCAACACGGGCAGCTTCAACGTGACGACGGGCACGGGTTGCACGTGGACGGCATCAAGCAATCAATCGTGGTTGACGATTACGAGTGGCGCGTCGGGCAACGGCAACGGTACGGTGAATTTTTCTGTTGCGGCGAACACGGGCGCGGCGCGAACTGCGACGATTTCCGCAGGCGGACAATCATTCGCCGTGATACAGGCCGGTGGTTGCGATCTTGCGTTAGGCGCGCCCAGTGCCAATGTGTCGGCAGCGAGCAGCACTGGCAGCTTTACCGTAACGGCAGGCACGGGCTGTGGATGGACGGCGGTGAGCAATGCCGGTTGGTTGACGCTCACGAATGCCACGGGGATGAGCAACGGCACGGTGAACTATGCCGTAGCGGCGAATACCGGCGTAGCGCGTAGCGCGGCGATTTCTGTTGGTGGCAAGTCTTTCACGGTGTCGCAAGCCGGAGGTTGTTCGATCACGTTGAGTGCGACGAGCGTCACCGCAGCCCCAACGAGCGGCACGGGCAGTTTCAATGTGTCGGCGGGTACGGGGTGTACATGGACGGCCGTGAGCAATCAGGCGTGGTTGGCGATTACGAGCGGCGCATCAGGCAGCGGCAACGGCACAGTGGCCTTTGCGGTCGCGGCCAACGCGGGCGTCACGCGCAGCGCCACGATCACCGTGGACGGATTGACGTTCACACTGACGCAAGCGAGCGGTTGTGCTTACAGCGCGACGATTAGCGGGCAAACGTTTAGTTCGCAGGCTTCGTTGGGTACGGTCGCCGTGACAACAACGGCGGGTTGCGGATGGACGGCTTCAGTCAATCTAGCCGCAGGGCAAAGTTGGCTGGCGATTACGACAGCGGCGAGTGGTAGCGGCAATGGCGCGGTCGGTTTTGCGTTGTCGCCAAATACGACCGGGAACTTGCGGCAGGCGACACTCATGGTCGCAGGACGCAGCTTCGTCGTGTCGCAGGATGCGAATTGCGGCGTTACGTTGCCGACGGATGTGGTTAGCGTCGCAGCCATCGCAGGCTCAGGCACGGCGAGCGTGACGACTAATCCGTTGGGTTGCGTATTCAACGCGACCAGCAATGCCGACTGGCTGGTGATTAGCGGCAAGACCAGCAGCGCGGTGAATTTTAATATCGCGGCGAACACGGGGGCTTCGAACACGGGCGGGCGCACCGGTTCGATCACCATCGGCGACAAACTTTACACGGTGAATCAAGCGGCTGCGCCGGTGAATTGCGCGGCTTATTTCACGCCTGCCACGCATAGCGCCAGTTACGCGGGCGGCGTTTACAGCGTGATGGTGAGTTCGGGGCAGGATTGCCGCTGGACGGCGACGACCGCTACGGCATGGATCACACTCGACGCGGGCACGGTCAGTGGCGTAAGGCGCGGCGCTTTGACCTATGCGTTGGCGACCAACACGACGACGCAAGCGCGCACGGGTACGATTCAAGCGTTCGGGCAAACTTTTACGATTACGCAAGCGGCTCCGCCTGCGTGCAGTTTCGGCGTGAATTCCGCGATGCTGAGCGTGTCTGCCAGCGGCGGCAACGCCAGCATCGCGGTGACGGCGAGCGCGAGTTGTTCGTGGTCAGCGGCGAGTGAGGGCTTTGCTCAAATCACGACCGGTGCTTATGGAACCGGCAACGGCACTGTCGGATTGATGGTTTCGCCCAACACGGCCTCGTCGTCGCGCACTTTCAAAGTCATGGCAGCTGGTCAAATCGTCACCGTAACGCAAGCGAGCAGCGCGACCAACAATCCGTTACCGATAGCGGCGCGGGTTTATCCTGAGGCTTTGACGCTGGGGGTGGCGCGCACTTTGACGGTTTACGGACGCAACTTTTTGGCGAATTCCGTGGTGCGCTGGAACGGCGCAGACCGCGTGACGACCTTTGTCAGCAGCACGGAATTGCGCGCAGCGATTCCGGCGACAGATTTGGTGACCGCCAGTTTGGGCACGGCAAAAGTCGCGGTGTTCAATCCGGTTTCGGCGGCGAGTACCGGCGGCGGCGTGTCGAACGCGCTTGATTGTCGCGTCGTGCGCGTGACGACCAGCGTTCCGGCGGCGAGTTACGGCATCAACGGCGATATGGCGGTGACGCCCGATAGCATCGTGGCGGGCTTTGGTTCCGACCTCGCATCGTCCACCCTGGTGGCGCGTACTTTGCCATTGCCGACCTCGCTCGGCGGCACGATGGTGACGATTTATGACAGCGTCGGACGCAGCTTCGTCGCGCCACTGTTTTTCGTCTCAAAGACGCAAGTGAATTACCTCATCCCACATGACCTCGCGCCCGGCCTGGCCGAAGTCATCATCAGTGACAACGCCGGGCGTTGGGAAAACGGTACGTTGCAAATCAACAGCGTTAATCCGGGCTTGTTCACCTCAAACGCTTCAGGGCAAGGCGTGGTAGCCGGACAGGCGCTGCGCGTGCGCAATGGGGTCAATACGTATGAAAACATCGCCAGCTTCGACAGCGTGGCGAGCAAGATGATTGCCACGCCGATTGATTTAGGGCCAACCACCGATCAGGTCTATCTGGTGCTTTACGGCACGGGCTTCCGCTATCGCGGTGATCTGCGCAACGTGCAATGTTTCATCGGCGGAGCCACCGCAGGCGCGGGCACAGAAGTCAGCGTGCTGTATCTAGGTGAACAAGGCGGCCTCGCCGGGCTGGATCAAACCAACCTGCTCTTGCCGCGTTCGCTGGCAGGCAGCGGCCTCGTCAAACTCTGGCTCAAAGTGGATGGTAAATGGGCGAATGCCGTGGAGATTAACATTAAGTGAGGAATCGTATGAGTAAGAATCACATCGTATTGACCGCAGCACTCGTGTTGTTTGGATTGATCGGCAATGCCGGAGCGCAGTCCAGATCAAGGAACGCCATTGCTCAGGAAACCATGAATTATGTGCGCGAAGGGAGTGCGGCCTTCCTTTCACGCGACTTTCAGCAGGCGATAGCCTTTTATGGCAAGGCGCTTGAACTTGAGAAAAAGACACCAACGCTCCCATTAAATATCTGGCGTGTTACAGTTGATAATTTAGGGATGAGTTATGGCGTGACCGGAAATAACAAGAAGG